>CAZCEL010000732.1:0-1508 GCA_964497175.1 uncultured Bifidobacteriaceae bacterium | reverse complement strand
CACCGTCTACCGCGCCGACAGTCCCGGCCTGGGCGGCCTGACCTTCCTGAATTGTGCGTCCTTCGGCGGCTCGGTCACCTTTAACGTGCAGACGGGAGCGACGTATTATCTTCAGGTAGGGAGAATCTTCTGCGGCTATCCCCCCTGTGGCGGTACGGCGCAACTGAACGTCCAAGAGGTCCCGCCCCCGCCGAATGACAATTTCGCCAGTGCGACGGCGGTCGGCGCATTGCCGTTCACCGACTCCACGGATACAACGGCGGCGACCCTGGAGGCGGGTGAGCCGATGCCATCGTGTGCGTTTGGCAGCCTTACCCGGTCCGGCTGGTATAGTTTTGCGGCGCCAGCGAATGGCTCGTTCTCGGCCAGCATCATCAGTGCGCCGTTTTCGACCGTTGTAGCTGCCTACACAGGAAACTCACTCGCGAGTTTGACCGAGGTGGGCTGCCATAGCTTCGGGGGGCCGTTGACGTTCCAGGCGAATCAGGGCACCACCTACTACATTCAGGTAGGCGGCCTGTTCAACCAGGGGGGGCCGATGCAGTTCCACCTTGAGGTCACGCCGCCGCCCGTCGCTCAGTTCGGCTTCTCGCCGGGCGACCCGTCGTCGTTTGACACCATCCAGTTCTTCGACTTCTCCTTCGACCCCGGAGGGGTGGGCTTCCAATCGCAAGCCTGGGACTTTGGCGACGGGGCGACCGCGACGGGCTGCTGCCCGACTCACCGGTACTCCGCCGACGGGGACTACTTGGTGCAACTCACGGTCACGACGTTTGATGGCCGCACGGCCTCGACCTCGCAGACCGTGCAGGTCCGGACGCACGACGTGGCGATCACTAAATTCTCGACGCCACAATCGGCGAGCGCGGGACAGACCCGCACGCTCACCGTGGGCCTCCGCAACAGCCGGTATCCGGAACTCGTGCGGGTGGAGCTGCACAAGAGCGTGCCGGGAGGCTTCCAGTTCATCGGCTTCGTGGACGTGACCGTGCCGGTGCGCCCGTCGAACCGGACCACCGACGTCAAGTTCAGCTATACATTCACGAGCGAGGACGCGGCCATCGGGAAGGTCACGTTCCGCGCGGTCGCCAGCCTCCTCGGCGCGCGAGACGCATTCCCGGCTGACAACGAGGCCATCTCCAAGCCGCCGACCAAAGTAAGCCAGTGAAGCAGCGTCAACGTTGAATGTGCTAGAAAAAAACGGGCCGGATGGTTTTGCCATCCGGCCCACGTCATCGGTCGAAGCGATCTCGCGTCGGCCTTAGTCCAGCGTCTGCCGCACGCCGCCCTCCGGCCCGTGGCTGAACAGCACCCGCCCCTCGTCCTCGACGGTCGTCTCGATGTGGACGGGGCGGCCCCAGACTTTGTAGAGGTTTTGCAGGGTATCCTCGGCAAAGGGGACGTCGAGGTCTATGCCTTCGTGGCGGTGGACGAGATAGAGCTCACCGCGGTTCTCGTGGTTGCCGTCCACCACCTCGATCACCGGCTGGCCGAAGTTGGTCAGCTGG
>CAZCEL010000731.1:0-1509 GCA_964497175.1 uncultured Bifidobacteriaceae bacterium | reverse complement strand
CTCCTGGCTCGTCTGGCGCGGGCCCGCGGCGGTCGAGTTCGGGCCCGATCCGGTTCCGGTGAAGGACGGCAAGGCTGTCGTCACGGCCACCTTCACCCAGCCCGGTACCTACGTCCTTCGCGCGCGAGCCACCGACGGCATGCTCACGTCCCAGCAGGACCTCAGACTGACGGTGAACGGCACAGGCGCCCCGCGTCAACGCTGACGATCGAGAAGAGAAGACGAGCCATGCGCGCAAACCGTTCAGCCGTGCTCACCCTGGTGATGGCCGGTTTCCTGATCACCCTGGTGCCGGCGCAGGCCTCGGCGGGCCAGGGTCAGCCCCCACTCCCCGCCGTGACAGTAACCAACTACGACATGAAGCAGGCGGCGACGCCGCCATCGCTGTCCGCGTCGGAACTGACGGGAAAGAAGCTGTTCGTGCAGCGATGTGCGCTCTGCCACGATCTGCTCGGTCAGCCCTCGGCCACGACGGTCGGTCCGTGGGTGGATGTCGAAATGGTCAAGGCCAGAGGCGAGGCGGCGATTCGCGAGAAGATCAGAGTCGGGTCCAGGCGGATGCCTGGCTTTCAGTACACGTTCGGCGCTGCCGAGATCGATCATATCGTCGCGTACCTGAAGACGGTCACGCCCGATCAGAAGCCGAAGCCGCCGCGTCAGTTCGCGATTCCAATCGACTAGACAGTCTGCCGGATTCCCGGTTCAGCGTGGACCTGGGTGCTTCGTCAGGAGGCAACCGTGCCAAGAGCGAAATGGATCCTCGTCAGCGGCCTCGTCACCGGCACAGCCATTTTCATCGCATCCGCGATCGTGGCCGCACAAGGCGGGCGGTCGGCCCTGCCCATGATCCGCGGCACAGTCCGCGGGGCAAGCGGCGAGCCGCTCGGCGGAGTAGCCGTCTCGGCCCGTCCCGACGGCCGGACGTTCACGCAGTCGGTGTTCACCGACGAGCAGGGCGAGTACGTGTTCCCGCCGATGGATCTGCCGTTCGAGGGCGGTGCGTACCAGATCTGGGCGCAGGCGGTGGGGTATCGGACCTCACGCGCCGGCATCCAGGTGACGCCGGGCGCGCCGGCGCGGCAGGACCTCGTCCTGAACACCACCGAAGATTTCACGATGCAGCTCTCCGGCTCGGAGTGGCTGGATGCGCTGCCGTCCGAGACGCGGGAAGACGCCCGCATCAAGGAGATCTTCAGGGTGAACTGCACCGAGTGCCATCAGATCGGCCTCGTCATGCAGAATCGCTTCGACGAGCAGGGCTGGCTGGCCATGATCGAGGTGATGGAGAAGGCCAGCTACCACGGGTGGACCGGCGCAGGGACCCCGCCCCGCACGACGATTACCTATCACAAGCAGGAGCTGGCCAAGTACCTGGCCAGGATTCGTGGGCCACAGCCGTTCCCGCTGAAGTTCAAGCTGCGCCCGCGTCCAAGCGGCGACGCCGCACGAGTCGTCGTCACCGAGTACGACATTCCAACGTCGGTTGGCAAGAGCGAGCTGGCGGTCCAG
>CAZCEL010000730.1:0-1518 GCA_964497175.1 uncultured Bifidobacteriaceae bacterium | reverse complement strand
GCACCATACGCGAAAATCCCATACTGGCGCCGAAAGCTGGGTGTGACCGACGCGCCGGTCCCGCGACGCGGCATTGCCCGGACGATCGAGTTTTTCGAAGAGCAGAACCGCAAGGGAAAACTCGATCCGCTAGATGAAGCCAAGATGGAGGGTTATCTGAAAGCGATGGATTTCTCGAAGGAAGTCGTACAGGAAACGCTCAAGCCCGGAAAGGAGTTGGTCGGATATCGCGACCCGAAGTCGCCATTCGGGTATTTCTTCACCGAACGCGGGACTTACCTGGATCGCCTCGGCGTAGACTCGGCCACGAAGCGGCCGTTACCCGAGGGCGTTCACGGCCCGGTGCAAGTGGTCCCGCGCGAGTTTGTTCGGTACAGGGTCAAGCAGTCGGTTGAAACGTTGAAATCAACAGCGAGCGGCGTGCGTGCTTGGGACACGAATCAACTCGTCTCCGGCGGCGGCACGCAATACTTCATCCCCCGTTCCTGGGAAGTCCTCGAAGTCGTGGGCGAAGTTCCGTAGTCGGCGCCTTTTCAGTTCAGATGAGCAAGGCAGATCGGTGGGGAAGTTGACCGGTCGTTTCGGCGCCCTGGTTTGTTGATCGGACTCAGCGCCCGTGCTCTCGCCATTCCATTTGCCAATCGAATTCATAAAATGTGAGCTGTACGGCGCATAGGCACGATGTCTCTGCGACGCGGCTCAACTGAAGGAGTGTCGATAGGAATGGCAGCGAGTACATTCGTCAAATCCGAGCGACTCCGGAAACTGCCGCCCTACTTGTTCGCGGAGATCGACAAGAAGAAGAAGGCGGCGATCGCGGCGGGGCGGGACATTATTAACCTGGGGGTCGGCGACCCGGACCGGCCTACGCCGGGGCCGATCATTCGGAGTTTGCAGAAGCACGTCGAGCACGCGGCGTTCCATCAGTATGCCCTGGACCAGGGGGCGCCGGAGTTCCGCCGGGCCGTGGCCGCCTTCTTCAAGAAACGGTTCGGCGTCGAGGTCAACCCGGACAGCGAGGTGATCGGGCTGATCGGGTCGAAGGAGGGGATCGCACACCTGCCGCTCGGGGTGCTCAACCCCGGCGACGTGTCGCTGGTGCCGGACCCGTGCTACCCGGTGTACCGGACGTTCAGTTGGTTTTCGGGGGCCGAGACGCACGCGATGCCGCTTGAGGCCGAGAACGGTTTCCTGCCCGACCTGGTGGCCGTGCCGGATGACGTGTGGCGGCGGACGCGGCTCATGTTCCTGAATTACCCGAACAATCCCACGGCCGCGGTGGCCCCGCGCGAGTTCTTCGAGACGGCCGTGCGGCTGGCACACGAGTACGGCTTCGTCATCGCTCAGGACGCGGCCTACGCGGAGATGTATTACGAGGAGCCGCCACTGTCCATCCTGCAAATCGACGGGGCGAAAGAGGTCGCGATCGAGTTGCACTCGTTCTCCAAGACGTTCAACATGACCGGCTGGCGGCTCGGGTTCGCGGTGGGCGGGGCGCCGATCGTCGCCGCGCTCGGG
>CAZCEL010000729.1:0-1523 GCA_964497175.1 uncultured Bifidobacteriaceae bacterium | reverse complement strand
CGGCCATCATGTCGTCGGCCAGCGCACGAAGGCGGGCCTCCGTGTACCGCATGGCGGCCGGCGGATCCCCGTCGAGGGAGCCGAAGTTTCCCTGGCCGTCCACCAGGAGGTAGCGCATGTTGAAGTCCTGCGCCAGCCTGACCAGCGTGTCGTAGATCGACGCGTCGCCGTGAGGATGGAAGTTCCCCATCACCTCGCCGACGATCTTGGCGCACTTGCGGTAGCCGCGCGTCGAGGAGAGGCCCATCGTCTTCATGCCGTACAGCACGCGGCGGTGCGCGGGCTTGAGACCGTCCCTCGCGTCGGGAAGCGCTCGCCCGATGATTACGCTCATGGCGTAATCCATGTACGAGCGCTTCATCTCGTCTTCGATATTGACAGGGTGCTGTGCGGCGGCCGGTTCGGTCATGGCGTCGGTCGAAGGCTCGGCTGTACCGCGCGGCGGGCGACTGGGCGCGCGGTGTCGTGGCTGCTAGACGTCGAGATTCTTCACGTCGAGCGCGTTGTCCTCGATGAATTTGCGGCGTGGCTCGACCTGATCCCCCATCAGGGTCGTAAACATGAGGTCGGCCTCCGTGTGATCCTCGGCTCTCACCTGCAACAGCGTTCGAACCGCGGGGTCCATCGTGGTTTCCCACAACTGTTCGGGATTCATCTCGCCCAGCCCTTTGTAGCGATTGATGGCCACGCCCTTCTTGCCCGCTGCAATGAAGTAATCGACGAGCGCGTCGAGACTCGGCAGAGAGACGTCGCTCGGTCGCTCGGGGCGGGAGGGCGCCACAGGCGCCACAGGCTCACCCGAGCCGGGCGACTCGGCTCCGGCACTTGAATCCCCCTGGGCTCGTTCGGCGGTCCGCACGAGGATCTCGCCCGCCGGCACGGGGATCTCCCGACGGCTCGCGAGCAAGGTTCGATACTCCCCGGCGGTAACAAAATCGACGCCGATCGTCTGCAGCCGCGGATAACCGTTCGAGCGGTCGTCCACCTGCAGCAGGTATCGATTGTGCTCTTCGTCGGGCTTGACGCTGACCGTCCGCGCGGACGTCGTCAACCCTTGTGCGAGCGCGTCGAGCTTCTCCCTGTCCGCGAAGAACTCACGGTCGGCGCCCTCGGCGACCAGCGCCTCGATGATCTCGCTGGGGTACCCGCGCCGCTCCACCACGTGCAGGACCTTCTGATGAGCCATCATCCTCTGCAGCAACCGCTCGAGATCCGGGCCCGCGATCTCAGCACCCGACGGCGACATGCGAACGGACCGTCCCTCGATGGCGCGCCTGATCAGGAACGCCTCGAGATCCCGTTCGTCCTTGATGTAGGTCTCTGACTTTCCGCGCTTGACGCGAAAGAGCGGCGGCTGGGCAATGTAAATGTACCCGTGGTCGATCACCGACGGAAGCTGCCGATAGAAGAAGGTGAGCAGCAGCGTGCGGATGTGCGAGCCGTCGACATCCGCGTCGGTCATGATGATGATGCGATGGTAGCGGAGTTTTTCTGGGGCGTATTCGTCCTTCCCGATCCCCGTG
>CAZCEL010000728.1:380-1530 GCA_964497175.1 uncultured Bifidobacteriaceae bacterium | reverse complement strand
GGCGGGCGCGGTGATCAACGCCATCACCAAGCAGGGGACGAACAGCTTTCACGGCGTGCTGTTCGACAGCTACACGAACGACAAGGTCACGACGCGCGACTACTTTGTGGCCTCGAACAATCTGGCCAAGCCGCGGTCCGCGCAGAAAGACTGGGGCGGGACGCTCGGCGGGCCGATCGTGCGCGACCGCGCGCATTTCTTCTACAGCCTGGATCGCATCGTGTACGACGAGGGCCGGAGCAATACATTCACCGCGCGGCCGGAGTTGAACTACGCGAACACCCAGAGCATGCGGCTCTGGAACAACCTGGTTCGGTTCGACCATCAGGTCAACGCCGCCAACACGTGGAACGTCCGCTTCCTCGAGGAGGATTCGCCGACCTACGATCGCATCTCCGGCCGGCGGACGCTCGCGAACAAGGACCAAGAGTACGACGTGGACCGGTCGGCCGGCGGCAGCTGGAACACCGTGTTCGGCAACACGCGGTTCAATACGATCCGCGCCGGCTACACCTACGAGAAGAACGGGTTCACCGTGCCCGAGGTGCAGGGGAAGAATCCGATCCCCATGGTCGAGGTGGCGCCGCAGCTCACCATGCTGACGTTCACCGACGGCAAGGCGCAAGGCGCGCTCTTCCGCATCAACGACGCCTACGAAATCTCCGAGACGTTCTCCCAGTTCATTCCGGAATGGGCGGGCGGCGATCACGATCTGAAGGTTGGCGCCCAGTACATCTATTCGAACATCTGGCTGCCCGACCAGACGGCGATGAACGGCAACTTCACGTTCTCGACCGACTTGGCGTTCAATCGCGCCGATCCACGGACCTATCCGGAGCGGCTCTCCATCCGCGTGCCGTCGGCAAGCGATATCAAGATGCCGACGCACGTCGGCGTTCTGTTCGCGCAGGACAAGTGGCATCGAGGGAATCTCACGCTGAACGCCGGTGTGCGGTACGACGTGGAAGTGAGCCCGATCGACAACACCTCCAATCCGCTGTTCACCAACAGCGAATACGCGGTGGACAAGGACAATGTCGCGGCCAGGACCGGCTTTGCCTACCAGCCGGGCGGGAGCACAACGTCGCTGATCCGCGGCGGCTATGGGCTCTTCTACGACAAGGTCAACCTGATCACGACGACGCCGTTC
>CAZCEL010000728.1:0-370 GCA_964497175.1 uncultured Bifidobacteriaceae bacterium | reverse complement strand
AGAATCGATCCCGGCCCGAGCGCCGGCAGGCTCCCGACAGACCCGATGCTGATCAACGGGCCGGTCGTCAACCGGACGCTGCTCAACACGCTGTACCCGCCGGGCTCCATCGCCCGTAACACGGGCATCGTCTTCCTGGACAACCCGGATCGTGAGGTGCCGAAGGTGCATCAGATCACGCTCGGCTACCAGCGGCAGCTCGCCGCGACGATGGCGGTCAACGTGGACTACGTGAAGAGCTGGAACAGCCGCGGGCGGCGCAGGTGGGGGTGCGCTTCGGGTTCTGAGCTCTGCTCTGGAGGGCACGGAGGGGACGGAGGACACGGGTTAACACGGAGGCACGAAGACACGGAGGTACCGGATTTGGAGG
>CAZCEL010000727.1:0-1530 GCA_964497175.1 uncultured Bifidobacteriaceae bacterium | reverse complement strand
CGTTGTGCGCGACGTGGTCATCGTCGGCGGCCTCCCGGGCGCGGCCATCGACATCGTCAACGACGAGCAGCCGGCGCTCAAGGAGATGCCGCCCGGCGACGTCCGCGGCTTCGACGTGCGCACGGGCAAGCTGCTGTGGACGTTTCACACGGTGCCGGAACCGCGCGAATTCGGAGCCGAGACCTGGCTGAAGGAATCCGGCAGCTACTCGGGCAATGTGGGCGTCTGGGGGTTCATGAGCGCGGACGAGGAGCTCGGGCGCGTGTACCTGCCCATCGAGACGCCGAGCGGCGACTATTACGGCGGCACGCGGCCCGGCAACAACCTGTTTGCGGAGAGCATGGTGTGCCTCGACGCGAAGACCGGCAAGCGCCTCTGGCACTTCCAGGCCGTGCACCACGGCATCTGGGACTACGATTTCACCGCCGCACCGGTCCTCCTCGACATCCAAGTCGACGGCAAGGCCATCAAAGCTGTCGCGCAGGTGTCCAAGCAGGCGTTCGTCTACGTCCTCGACCGCGTCACCGGGCGGCCGGTCTGGCCCATCGTCGAGCGCCCCGTCCCGCAGGGGGACGTTCCAGGCGAGTGGTACTCGCCCACACAGCCGTTTCCGACCAGGCCGCCGGCCTTCGATCAGCAGGGCATGACGGTCGACGACCTCATCGACTTCACGCCGGAGCTGCGTCAGCAGGCGATCAAGGTTCTCGGTCAGTACCGGCACGGTCCGATCTTCACGCCGCCCTCGCTCGGCAGCGACACGCCAAGCGGGACGAAGGGCACCATCTACATGCCCGGCACCGTGGGCGGCGCCAACTGGAACGGCGCGGCCGCCGATCCCGAGACGGGCATTCTGTACGTGCCGACGGTCAGACTCCCCGTCATCATCGAGCTCGTCAAGTCGAAGAATGCCTCGTCGAACATTCCTTGGGTGCGGCGCACGGCGAGCCTGGCAAGCAACCTGGAGCTGGCCGACGGATTACCGATCGTGAAACCGCCGTACGGCAGCCTGGTGGCGATCGATCTGAACAAGGGCGACATACTCTGGCGCGCCACCAACGGGAGTGGACCACGCGACCATCCGGCGCTTCGCGGCCTGAACCTTCCGCCGCTTGGCCAGGTCGGCCGGGCCGCCGCGCTCGTCACCCGGACGTTGGTGTTCCTCGGCGAGGGCGGACGCCGGGGCATTGCACGCATCCCCCCGTGGGCCGGAGGCCGGATGTTCCGTGCCTTCGACAAACAGACGGGCCAGGTGATCTGGGAAATGGAACTGCCCGGCGGGACGACCGGCGCACCGATGACCTACTTCGCGAACGGCAAGCAGTACATCGTCGTGGCCGTGGCGTGGGACGGCGTGCCGGCGGAGCTCGTGGCGCTCGCGCTGCCCTGAACGACACCTGATGACCTCATAGCCCGGAATGGGCATCGCGGCTGACTTCGTCCTGATCGTCGTCGCGGGCCTGGCCGGCGCCATCGGCGCGCGTCTGCTTCGACTGCCGCTGCTGGTCGGCTACGTCGCGGCGGGCGTCCTCG
>CAZCEL010000726.1:0-1540 GCA_964497175.1 uncultured Bifidobacteriaceae bacterium | reverse complement strand
CCTTGGGCTTTCACCGGCTTCGCTACTACGGCTTCCTCGGCCCTCGCCATCGGGCCACGACGCCGACACGCTGCCGTCAACTCCTCGCAGCCACGTCCGCGCACACTGTGCCCGTGGAGACTCTCAATCCGCCAGGCGATCCGATGCGCACCGATGGACCGCCCCACATCTCGACCCGCCGGTGCCCGGCCTGTGGCCAGGGTCAACTCATCGTGATCGAGTGACTGCCGCCCACACGCGGCGTCTCGATTGGCGTCGATACCTCGTGATGCTCGGCCGACCCTCAGCCGTCGCGCACACCCGCCACCGCCGCGTCACGCGCCTTCACTGCCATCCATTTGGCCAGTGATGCTCATGGCGATCGCACGTCCACCCATCACCACCGTCCCGCCGGACTGCTCGACTTCACGGCACTCGGTCACCAGCGTCAGCATTCAATTCCCATAGGCGAGGCATCCGGCCCGCGGTTTAGTCCAATCCGGTTTTCAGTCACCGGCGCGGCGAGCCCGCACTCATTCAGCACTCGTGGCCCTGCTGCGCCGCGCCGATGACCGAAAACCGCTCTGGATTAGCGCCGAAAGTTGACGGAAGGCCTCTTATGCGACCCCCGATCTTCCGCCCGCACAGCCGCTCCAGAACTGGAGAACTTTGGTCAGCACTCTGTGGAATTCTCGGCGTCGACCGAAGGCCGTTCTGATGCGGGGCCGCAAGATTCCGGGGGCATCCCTGTGGAAATTTTCGATCGGAGCTGAGTGGGCGTGGTGCGCTACTTGCTTGCGCCGTGTCGACGGCGGCTCGATGATCCGTACTGGTGCGGCCGTTTGAGCTGGAGTGGCTCGGTTGGACCGGAAGCGTCGTCTGGAGGTAGCCGATGAGAAGGTTCGCCCAGTTTCTGGCTGTCACCGTGGCGGCGGCCGCCTTGGCCGCGTGCGACCAGCAGCAGGCCCAGTCGGTTCTTAATCCGGCCGGTCCTTCGAGCGGCGGTGTGTTCGCACAAGTGACCCAGGCACGCACCGTGGGAGCGACGCAGATATCGGGGGTCGCCTTCTTTGCCGGCGGTGAATGTACCGACCCTGACGGCCTGGGTTCCGATTTAGCCCTCAGAATGACTGGGGACTTGGCAGGTTGTCATTACGTATTCGTCGCGACCGCCGAGTGCTCGCCGAGCGGTACCTACCGGGAGACGGGGACCGAGATCTTCGTTGGCCAGTACAACGGACAGCCCGGCACGTTCCGGACAACTTACCGATTCAATGCGAAGTACGAGGATTGCGCGAACCTGGCTGGAGAGAAAGTTGGGCGCTGTGAACATCCTGTTATCGCGAGCAGCGGCGAAGGTGTGTTCGAGGGTGTCACTGGACGAATTGACTTCAAGGACGACGTCGCGGCGGGGAACTTCCCGTATACAGGTCACCTGCGGTGGTAAAGTCTCGACCCACGAGGCCTTCCCGAGAGACCTCTTTGACAGATCCGCCCGCGATGAGGCAGACGAGGTCGCTCCGATGACGCTCGGCCCGTGTCACGCCCACGTCGAGGGGTT
>CAZCEL010000725.1:0-1567 GCA_964497175.1 uncultured Bifidobacteriaceae bacterium | reverse complement strand
GCGTTGAAGTCATTTACCTCAAGCACTGATGCGTTCCTCGCCTTCGAATCCCGAGAGGTTGATGCCGAGCTCCGGCACCGACTCGCCCTCTTCCACGAACTCCACCGATTCTTCGTCTTCGTTCAACACTTCCACCGAGAGGCCGAGGCTCTGCAGCTCCTTCACGAGCACCTTGAACGACTCGGGGACGCCCGGTTCGAGCACGTCCTCGCCCTTGACGATCGATTCGTACGCTTTCACGCGGCCGACGATGTCGTCGGACTTCACGGTCAGCAGCTCCTGCAGGATGTGCGCTGCCCCGTACGCTTCGAGCGCCCACACTTCCATCTCGCCGAAGCGCTGGCCACCGAACTGGGCCTTGCCGCCGAGCGGCTGCTGGGTGATGAGCGAGTACGGGCCCGTGCTGCGCGCGTGGATCTTGTCCTCGACCAGGTGGACGAGCTTGAGCATGTAGATGTAACCGACGGTCACCGGCTGGTCGAAGCTGTCGCCGCTGCGGCCGTCGTACAGCACCTGCTTGCCCCAGGTGGGCGGGGCGTGGCCCTGCGCCGCGGCGTCGCCGACGAGCTGGTCGAGCTTCTCCGGCGCCGCGCCGCGTACGCGCTTTTGGCCGATGCTCTCAAGCCACAGCTCGCTGCACGCCTTGCGCGCCGGGCCGATGCGCGTCGGGTCGAGCACTTCCCTTGCGTCGTAGCCTTCCTTCGTCAGGAACGCCTCGAGCTTCTGGAGGTCGAGCCGCTCGTACGCCGGAAGGAAACCCGAGCCATCGCCGTTCGATGCTGTGGCGGTCATCGCGTCGGCCTGCTGGCCGAGCCATGCGCGCGCCAGCTCGTCCTCGATCGCGCGGTCGGTCGCGCCGTCGAACACGGGGGTGACGGCGCGGAAGCCGAGCGAGTTCGCCGCCCAGCCGAGGTGCGTCTCGAGCACCTGGCCGACGTTCATGCGGCTCGGCACGCCGAGCGGGTTCAGGATGATGTCGACGGGCGTCCCGTCTTCGAGGTACGGCATGTCCTCGACCGGCAGGATGCGGGCGACGACGCCCTTGTTGCCGTGGCGGCCAGCCATCTTGTCCCCTTCGGAGACCTTGCGCCGCTGCGCGATCGACACGCGCACGAGCTCGTTGACGCCGGCGGGCAGCTCATCGTGCGTGTCGCGGCGGAACACCTTGACGTCGATGACCTTGCCGCGCTCGCCGTGCGGGACGCGCAGCGACGTGTCCTTCACCTCCCGCGCCTTCTCACCGAAGATCGCGCGCAGGAGCTTCTCTTCCGCGGTGAGCTCCGTCTCGCCCTTCGGCGTGATTTTGCCGACGAGGATGTCGCCCGAGTTGACCTCGGCGCCGATGCGGATGATGCCGTTCTCGTCGAGGTCGCGCAGCGACTCCTCGCCGACGTTCGGGATGTCGCGCGTGATCTCCTCCGGTCCGAGCTTGGTGTCGCGCGACTCCACCTCGTGCTTCTCGATGTGGATCGACGTGAACTTGTCGTCCCGCACCAGCGCTTCCGAGAGGATGATCGCGTCCTCGAAGTTGTAGCCCTGCCAGCTCATGAACGCGCACAGCACGCTC
>CAZCEL010000724.1:0-1571 GCA_964497175.1 uncultured Bifidobacteriaceae bacterium | reverse complement strand
AGTCCCGGCAGTGAACGTGCCCATTTCGCCCGTATGCGTCCCCAGGAAGTCCAGCAGAGCGGTTCCATCAACGTCCGTCAGGTGGACGCTGGGGATGAAGTGATTGTCGGTGGCAAGATTGGTGCCTTCTGCTGCGGTGTTGTACATAATCATCCCTACCGCACCGCGCTGCAAGACGTTGTAACTTTTCTCCACCCGGGCGATGATTCCCCGCTCGCACACGACAATCTTGCCATCGAACGCGCCGTCAGGAGTCGAGTCCAGGCACAGGGGATCGAGAACGTCCGCGGCAACCACTACCTCAGTAGCGGCGCTGATACCGTCGGTGAGTGAAGCGCCCGTTAGTTCCAGGGTGTCGCCACCGTCCGCGGTGAGGTTCAAGGTGCTCAGGAAGTGGCGATCGGTCGTGCTGGCGCCTACGGTCGTCACCCAGGGCTCGCGGTGATCGGTGGTATCCGCCCCGGGACCGGAGTTGCCGGCCGAAGCCGCCACAAACACACCGGCCGCATAGGCGTCCAGGAAAGCCAGCGATGCCGTCTCAGAGTAGGGATCGGAACCCCCGCTGATTGAGTAGTTGATCACGTCGACGCCGTCGGCCACCGCCTGGTGAATGGCCGCCGTCAGGTCGCTGAAGAAGCAGCCCTGGTCGGCGCAGGCGCGATACATGGCCACGTGGGCGCGCGGCGCGATACCCGAGACCGTGCCGCGCGGCAGGCCGAAGATGCTGGCGGCCACCCCGCCGTTGCCAGCGGCGGTGCTGGAGGTGTGCGTCCCGTGCCCCTCGGAGTCGCGGGCAGAGTCGAACTCTTCCGGCAGCAGGCCGATGAACGCCTTGTATGTGTCCAGGAAGGTATCCGCGCCGATCAGCTTATTGTTGCAGGTAAAGGGAGCGTCGTCTGGGTTCCAGGCCAGATTGCCGAAGTCGCAGGCCGTGCCCGTCCAGGTGGGGGGCGGCGGGGCATACGCTTCGCCAATCGGATCCGGATCAGAGTACGAGGGGTGCTCCGGCCAGGTGCCGGTGTCCACCACGCCGACGATCACTCCCTCTCCGGCGTCGCCCTGGCCGCCGAGAAGGCTCCACAGCGCGTCGGCTCCGATGAAGTAAGGGCTGCGTTCAGTAGTGGGTTGCACCAGCCGGTCGGGGTAGACCGCCTTCACCCCCGGCAGCTCCGCTAACCGGTCCGCCTGGGCTCTAGGCACGATGACGGAGACCGCATTGAGGGTCACACGGTAGCGATGGACCACCCTGGCCGTCGGGACGGCCTGCAAGAGAGCCGACTCGAACTCAGTCTGGCGCCCAGCCAGATAGGCCAGGTAGGCCCGGCTTGCAGCCGTCCGGACGTCTAACCGGCGAGTCCCCGCCGCCCGAGGGTTAGTAGGCGCCAGGTCGGGGATCCCTCCACGGTACGCGGCGAGTGAGTCGTCCACGAGTCTGACGATCAGGCTGATCTCGCCCTGGCGGTTCGGCTTGGCCAAATTTCCCGAATACACCGAAACGGGTGTCAGCGGCGCGGCGCTCAGGCTGGAGACCCTCTCCTCAGAAGGAGCGGCCGACGAAACCGGGACCATTA
>CAZCEL010000723.1:0-1574 GCA_964497175.1 uncultured Bifidobacteriaceae bacterium | reverse complement strand
GTTCTGCCTTCGCTGCTTTCCGGTCGGCTGTAAATGTCCGTCGGGTGCGGAATGCTGTTCGTGTCCGCCCAAGGGGGACGGCGGCGGCTGTGGCTGTGGTTCGAAATCGTGCGGCTGCGGCAAGCGGGGCGGAGCGGCTAAGCCGGCGTGCCGGTGCCCGCCGCGCGATCCCTGTCTGGGCTGTCCGGCTCCGCCGAGTTCTCCGCTCGAACAGGCTCTGTCCTTGATCAAGGGCCTTTCGGGCTTGTTCCCCACGGTGCCGGGCGTGGTGCAGAGCCCGATGTTGAGCACGCGTAACGGCGCGGTGTGGCTGCGCCTGAGCGGGCCCTTTGCCGGTCCCATTGTTCCGCCCGTCATCTTGAGTTACTACTCGCGATCGACGGAAGCGACCGAGTTCGGCTACGGCTGGACCGGGTTGTTCCGCGCCAAGGTCACAGAGCAGGGCAGCACGAGCGTGGTGCTGCTCAAAGGTAGTGGCTCGGCGCTGCAGTACATCGACAAGGATGGTTCCGGTCTGTACCTGCCGCCGGGTCAGGTCCGCAACTCGCTCAAGAAAAACTCCAACGGCACGTGGACGGAGACGGAGCCGGAAGGGATGAAGTATCAGTACGACACGGGCGGCAAGCTGGTGCGGCTCGAGAACGCGGCGGGCAGTCGCTGGACGCTGTCGCACGATGCCGGGGGACGGCTCACGAAGATCCTCGATCCGTTCAATCGCCGCACGTCGCTCATCTACGACGGCTCGAACAACATTCGCCGCGTGCTCGATTCGGGCGGCCGGATCACGTCGTATCTGGTGGACGCAAGCGGCAACCTCGTGCGACAGATCACGCCGGACCTCAAGATCACGAGCCTGGTGTACGATGCCAGTCACCGGCTCAAGGCGTACATCGATCCCGGTGGCGGCCGCACCAGCTACAGCTACGATACGAACAACATGGTGAAGGCGGTGCAGGCGGCCGACGGCGGTCGGACGAGTTACACCTGGATCGACTGGCTGACGACGAAGGTGACGGACCCGGCGGGCAAGGTCACGACACTGATCCACAACTTCGGCCGCAACATCGCCGGCACAATCGACCCGCTCGGCAACCGCACCACGTACACCTGGTACGCGAACCAATTGACCCAGTACCAGGACGCCAACGGCAATCGCACGACGCTGAGCTACGCTGAACTTGCCAACCGCACGAGCCTGCTGCAGAGGGTGCTCGATCCACTCGGCGGGCGATTCACGTTCCTGTACGATGCGAACTCGCGGCCGCGGGCGTTCCTGGACCAGAACGGCAACCGCACGACGCTGCTGTGGGATTCCAACGGGCAGCGAACGGCCGTGATCGACGCCCAGGGCCAGCGCGCGACGAGTCTCTACGACAGCGCCGGTCAGATCAAAGCGACGCTCGACGCACTGGCCAATCGGACAAGCTGGATCTATGACGCGGTCGGGAACATGGCCGCTCACGTGAACCCGCTCGGCCAGCGTACGAGCTACGTGTCGGACAGCTATGGCCAGCGCCGCGCCACGATCAATCCGCTCGGTCAGCGCACGACCTATGTGCGTGACTCGGACAATC
>CAZCEL010000722.1:485-1581 GCA_964497175.1 uncultured Bifidobacteriaceae bacterium | reverse complement strand
GAAACCGCTGCTTGACCCCGCCGAATACGCCGCGCCGCCCGATGACCGGCCGTTTGAAATCAATCACCCGGGACTAGGCCGTACGTTTCCGTTCGTGATCGGCAAGGGCCTCAAGCTGGGACCGGAGTACTACAAGGCACTTTCCGTCGCACCGCAGGGGAGCGAACTCCTGCTCGACATGGCTCGCGCGGCGATCGCCGGCGAGCAACTCGGCTCGCGCGGCGTCACGGACATCCTGTGCGTCAGCCTGACCGCCAACGACTACGTTGGCCACGCGTTCGGTCCCGAGTCGATCGAGTACATGGATATGACGCTCCGCACCGATCTCATGCTCGAAAAGTTTTTCAACGATCTCGACGACTCGATCGGCCGCGGCCACTGGACAGTCGTCCTTACAAGCGATCACGGTTCGTGTCAATCGCCCGAGTACTTGACCGAGCAAGGCTTCGACGTCGGCCGCGTGGACCCGCAGCAAATCCTCACCGCCGCCGACACAGCGCTCGATCAGGCGTTCGGTTCCGACGATTGGCTCGCCCCGTACAACGATCCCGGCGTCACGATCCGGCCGAGCGTCCTCAAGAAACACAACGTCTCGCTCGTCAACGCCCAACGCATCGCCGCCTCAGCGGTGCGTCGCGTCCCCGGTGTCGCCGAAGTCTTCACCTCCACACAACTCACTGCCGCCCAATTTCCACCGACAGCCGTCGCCCGCGCTGCCGCCGCGACTAATCACCCACAGCGCGGACCGGACCTCATCATAATCCCCAAACCGTATTGGTATCTTTCACGTGAGATGCACCAACACGCCGCAATGCACGGCACGCCGTACCCGTTCGACACACACGTGCCGCTGTTTTGTTTCGGGCCGGGCATAGAACCGCATCGATACACTCAGCGCGTGATCGTTCCCGACATCGCTGCCACCGTAGCGGCGTATCTACAGGTTCCCGCGCCGACAGCCAGTGAAGGGCAAGTCATCCTGCCGTTACCACAACGGCGAGCCGACTAGCATCGAGCGACTTCGCAAGCGTATGATTGGATTACTCGTGCAACCTAACCGTTGGAGTCAACGGTGGCTGAGCCATTTCGGATCGAC
>CAZCEL010000722.1:0-475 GCA_964497175.1 uncultured Bifidobacteriaceae bacterium | reverse complement strand
AAGGAGCGGAAGCCGACTTGAAATGGTTCAGGGTCTTTGACCGGCGGATCATTATCGACGGATTGGAAATCCACCTGCGGCATGAGCCGACCGTGGGCACGAATCGGATCAAGCCGCTAAGTCCGAATCCAGTTGCTGGATGGGACCTGCGTCTCGGCGACTTTCGAGTCTTGTACGATGTGGACGAAGATGCCCGTGTCGTCACGGTACAAGTGGTCGGGAAGAAGGACAGGGATCGGCTGATCGTTCAAGGGAAGGAATTCGTCGCACATGAAGGTAATTGATCTCGAACAGGCGAAAGCCAATCTGGAGCAGTATGCGGCGGAATGCCAGTCCGCGCCGGTCGTGGTTACCATCGACGGGAAACCAAAGTTCGAAATGATTCCGGTTCGTGAAGACGATTCGGGCTTCTTGGACCGGCTGCTGGAAACGAATCCGGAGTTTCGCAACTTGATGGAACAGCGCCGCCAGGAGA
>CAZCEL010000721.1:0-1589 GCA_964497175.1 uncultured Bifidobacteriaceae bacterium | reverse complement strand
ACGTCGCCATCACGAATTCTTCAGCAACCTGCTAGTACCGTTGCACAGTGGTTTTGAAGGATTCAAGGCTCACGCCGCTGCCTGCACGACGAGCTGACCCCACTTCGGATACAGGCGTCTCATCTTCTCGCGTGCCCGCTGGACGTCGAAGAGCCAATCAATCCTGGCGCGTGCGTCGTTGCGCTGCTGGTTCCACGCGGCGACTTCCCGACGCAAGGTTGGCATGTCCCCAAGGCGTCGCGCTAGGCACTGTCGGACGAGGACCCCGATCTCGATCTCAACCATGTTGAGCCAGCTCGCGTGCTTCGGGGTGTAGTGGAACTCGAGGACCCGCAGCAGGCGGCGCGCCTCCGCCGGGGGGAACGCCTGGTAGAGCGCCGCCGGCGTGTGCGTCGACAGATTGTCGAGCACGACCCGGATCCGGCGGGCGTGCGGATAGTGCGTGTCGACCAGGTCACGCATGCACGCCGCGAAGTCCTGGGCCGTGCGCTGTGCGGTCACCTTCACGTGTCGCCACGGGCGATGGGCATCGAGGAACACGAAGAGGTTCGCCGTCCCGTTGCGCCGGTACTCGTAGTCGTACCGTTGCGGTTTCCCGGGTGCCGGGGCGCGCGGGAGGCGTTTCTCGCCGAGCAACTGCGTCGGCGTCTCGTCGAAGCACACCACCGGCGCCGTCCGTGCCGGACGTTCCACATACAGGTCCAGCACATCTTCCATGCGCGCAACGAACTCGGCGTCCACCTTGGGGATGCACCACATCTTCTTCTGCCACGGCTTCAAGTCCTTCTCGTGCAAGCGTCGTCGCACGGTCTCACGGGACACCTGGGCGTGCTCCGTGAGGCGCACGACCTCCCCCGCCAGCAGCTCAAGTGTCCAGCGGGCCCGGCCCACGGGGGGTTTGGAGCACGCGGTCGCCACCAGGAGCGCCTCGTCTTTGGCCGACAGCTTGCGGCGGGCCCCGGGCCGCGGGTCCTCGGTAAGTGCGTGCTCCATCCCTTCTTCCACAAAGCGGCGTTTCGTCCGGTAGATCGTCGCCGGACTGACCCCAAGCGTCGTCGCAATGGTCGCGTCGGGCACCCCCGCATCGGCTGCGAGCAGCACCTGTGCGCGCTTGAGCCGCCGCACTCGGGTGGTCCCGCTGGCTACGCCCGCCTCCAAGTCGCTCCGCTCCTTCTTGCTCAGCTCCACCACGTATCGCCCGTTCATCCGCCCCTCCCTTCCATCCCCGCACGAAGGGGAGCACTCTTGGGCGATCGTGTCGATTCCTGCCCCCGCCTGTCGTCCCGCGTTCACCGCGGCACAGGGACAGTACCTCGCCTTCATCTACGCCTACGCGACGATCCACCAACAATCGCCGGCCGAAGCCGACCTCCGTCGGTTCTTCGGGGTGACTGCGCCGTCCGTCCACCGCATGGTGCTCGCGCTCGAAGAGCGCGGCCTCATCCGCCGTGCGCCGCATCAAGCGCGCAGCATCGAGCTACTCGTCCCTCCGGAGGAACTGCCCATCCTCCGGCTGCCTCAACCGGTCAAAACCACTGTGCAACGGTACTAGCCCGGTGCGGACGGACGCGTTCGTTCGGCTCCGGGCT
>CAZCEL010000720.1:0-1598 GCA_964497175.1 uncultured Bifidobacteriaceae bacterium | reverse complement strand
GTTGGTAGACGGCGTCACGGTGGAGTACCGCACGGAGGAGGGCGCGATCCGCGGCGCGCAGGCGCGGGTGATCGACTTCGACGATCCTGCGAACAACGACTGGCTCGCAGTCAACCAGTTCAGTGTCGTGGAAAACAAGCACAGCCGCCGCCCGGACGTGGTGCTGTTTGTCAACGGCCTGCCGCTCGTGATGCTGGAACTCAAGAACGCGGCCGACGAGGACGCGACGATCTGGACCGCGTTCCAGCAGCTCCAGACCTACAAGGCCGAGATCCCGTCGCTGTTCGCACCCAACGCCGTGCTCGTCGCGTCGGACGGCGTCGAGGCACGCGCCGGCACGCTCACGGCCGGCCGCGAGTGGTTCAAGCCCTGGCGCACGATCGAAGGCGTCGGTCTGGCGGATCCTCACCTGCCCGAGCTCCAGGTGGTGATCGAGGGGATCTTCGCCCCACGGCGACTGCTCGACCTCGTACGGGACTTCATCGTCTTCGAGGACGAAGGCGGCGGCCGCCTCATCAAGAAGATGGCAGGCTACCACCAGTTCCACGCGGTGCAGGTGGCGGTGGGCGAAACGCTGCGAGCAGCCGAGCTGCGCGTTGCGGCAGAGCAGCCCGCCCAACCGGCGCTCACCCTCGTCCGGCCGCAGCCCCAGGAACGCTACAGGACCTGCGTGCCCCTCGTGCCGCTGAAGGCTGCGGCAGGGGCCTTCGGCGATCCTCAGCACGTCCCGGACGAGGACTTCGAGTGGGTCGCCGTTCAGGCCCGGCGGCGCCTGCGTCCCGGGATGTTCGCGGCGCGCGTGGTGGGCCGCTCCATGGAGCCGGCCATCCCGGACGGCGCGTTGTGCCTGTTCTCGGCACCGGTCGAAGGAACACGGCAGGGCAAGACCGTCCTCGCACAACTCCGCGACGCGATCGATCCCGAGACAGGGGAGCGCTACACGGTCAAGCGTTACGAAAGCGAGAAGGGTGCATCAGGCGACTCCTGGCGGCACACCCGCATCACCCTCAAGCCCGTGAATCCGGAGTTCCGCCCCATCGAGCTGTCGCCCGACGAGGGAGAGCGGCTGCAGGTCGTGGCGGAACTGGTCGAGGTCCTCGGCGAGGCTCCGCGCGAGCGCTCGAAGGTCGGCGACCGGCGGGTCGGCGTCGTGTGGCACACGCAGGGCTCGGGCAAGAGCCTGACCATGGCGTTCTACGCGGGCCGGATCATCCGTGAGCCGGCGATGGAGAACCCGACCCTGGTCGTGCTCACGGACCGCAACGACCTCGACGACCAGCTTTTCGGGACCTTCTCGCGCTGCCAGGACCTGCTGCGCCAGCCGCCGGTGCAGGCCGAGAGCCGCGCGCATCTGCGGGAGTTGCTCTCCGTCACCGCGGGCGGCGTCGTGTTCACCACCATCCACAAGTTCATGCCGCCTGCGGCGGCACCCTCACCCCAGCCCTCTCCCAGTGGGAGAGGGAGGAGCGAAGCGGAGGGTGAGGGTGGCTGGCGCATGCCGGTCTTGTCCGGGCGCCGCAACATCGTGGTGATCGCCGACGAAGCGCACCGCAGCCAGTACGACTTCATCGACGGCTTCGCGCGCCACATGCGCGACG
>CAZCEL010000719.1:688-1610 GCA_964497175.1 uncultured Bifidobacteriaceae bacterium | reverse complement strand
CAGCGAGAGGCACAGATCCTGGCGTCCCTGAACCACCCCAACATCGCCCACATCTACGGGCTCGAACGATCCGGGGGGATGACTGCCCTCGTGATGGAGCTGGTCGAAGGGCCGACGCTGGCCGACCGAATCGCAACGAGGCGGATCCCGCTTGATGAAGCGATAGCCATCGCGCGGCAGATTGCCGACGCACTCGAAGCCGCACACGACCAGGGCATTATCCACCGCGATCTGAAGCCGGCCAATGTGAAGGTGCTAGGCGACGGCACGGCGAGTTGCTGGGCGGGCCGGCGGTCGCCTTGGTCCGCGTGTGTCCCCCGACGGACAGATGCTCGCGTTCCAGGCCATGGTCGCTGGCCTACCGGACTCAGGTCCGAGGGCCGAGCGCCATGAACAGCAGGAGGTAGTGCTTCAGATTCGAAGCGGAGGCAGGTTGGAAAATCTATTGCGGACGAAGTTCCGTGGGCGTGCAGATCCTCACCTCCAGCTTGCCGTACCGTCTCACGTACGCCGGCTCGCCGGACGGCGTGACGAGGTAGTTTCGGCCTTTCGGGTAATAGCTGCGGAACAGTTGCAAGGCCGAACCGTCGAAGACCGCCGGGTCCCACTTGCACTCGATGGCGTCGACATCGTCCCGGCGGTGCGCCAGTACGTAGTCCACTTCGCGGCCGGCCTTGTCGCGCCAATAGCGGACGGGTATGTCGGGAAAGTGGGCTTGCAGATGCTCCAACACCACGTGCTCCCACAGGACGCCGTAGTCGTCGGTCCGAAGCGGGTCCCAGCCGCGTGCGAAGCTGACGAAGCCCGTGTCGAAGCCGTAGACCTTGGGCATCTTGACGAGCTCGTTCTGACCACCCCCGTGAAAGGGGCGGATGAGCGTGATGGCATGAGTGACTTTGAGGGCCCGCAAGTGGTTTTCGAC
>CAZCEL010000719.1:0-678 GCA_964497175.1 uncultured Bifidobacteriaceae bacterium | reverse complement strand
GCCGAGGGCCGACGCGGTCCGGGTGACCTCGATCTGGCCTCCGCTCTGGCGCAGGACGTACTCAAAGAGCGCGTTGAAGCGGTTCATGTCCCGGAAGCCGAACAACCGTTGGATGTCGCGGGCAAAGAAGGAGTCCAACCATTCGCGATAGAACGCGGGATCCTTGGCGCCGGCCAGGAGCGCTGGCGGCAGGCCGCCCAGGAAAAGCCGCTGCTCCAGTCCCACGCCAAAGGCGGCGAGCTCGACATACAGCACGGGGACCAGATGAACAGCCCGTTTGCGAGCGGTGAGCGTGTCGCGGAATTTCTTGCTGGCGGCAAGAGTCGAAGAGCCCGAGGCCAGAATCCTCAACTTGGGAAACAGGTCGGCGCCGATCTTCAGCAGGCGCGTGGGGTCGCGGAGCTGATGAATCTCATCGAAGACAACAACCGGCTTCGTCACCGAGCGGAAGAACAGCTGGGGGTCGCGGACCCTGTCTTCCACGGTCGGCAGATCGCAGTTGACGTAGACGATGCGGTCGTCGCCCAGACTGTGCGCCAGCGTCGTCTTGCCGCCGCGCCGAACGCCGGACAACCAGGCGATCGGGGCTTGGCGCCAAACGTGCTCGATCCGCTCCAGCTCCTTCTCTCCTCAGAATCTGAACAGCCGGTTGAACTTGACCACGAACGAGCGGGTCTC
>CAZCEL010000718.1:0-1610 GCA_964497175.1 uncultured Bifidobacteriaceae bacterium | reverse complement strand
GTGCCGGCCGTGACGTCACCGGGAGCGGTGCTCACGCCCGGAAGGACTTCCGTGCCGCTCGGCGGCTGACCGTTGACGAGCAGCGCTTCACGCGACACCGATGGCCCCTGTTCGACGATCTTGAGCTCGAGGATTCCGGGTGAACCGATGATGCCCTTGGCCCGATCCACGTCTGACACGCCTGGCAGCTGCACGAGGATCTGATTTCCGCCCTGCTGGGCGATGCTCGGCTCCGCGACGCCCAACTCGTTCACGCGCCGCTCGATGGTCTGCCGCGCCTGCACCACGGCCTCTTCCCGGAGATTGACCACCACGTTAGGCTTGAGCGTGAACGTGTAGACGCCGTTGGTGCCGGCGCTCCGATCGTAGTTCGCTTCGATCTCGACCGCCACCTGGCGAAACGCGGCGTCCTGGTCGGGCCCCACGCCCTCGACACGGAACTGTTCAGAGCTGACGGTCTCAATCTTGCCGAACGTGACGCCGCGGGTTGTCAGCTGCTCGCGCAGCCGCTCCATCTCGGTGTCGGTCTCCAGTCTGAGCGCGTCGTCGGTCTGTACGCGCAGGACGAGGTGCACGCCACCCTTCAGGTCGAGACCGAGCTTGAGCGCCCTGTCGACCAGGAATGCCGGCGACGTGATGCCGTATCGCGATGCGAGGATCGGATAGACGCCGACGGCCGCGAACGCGATGAGAATCGCGATGATCGTGACGATCTTCCAGCGGAGATTGCTCATGGGCGTTACTGGCCGGCGGGCTCCACGACGGGCGGCTGTCCCTGATAGCCGCCGATGGACGCCTTGGCCACCTCGATGCGAATCTTGTCGGCGACCTGGAGCTGAATACTCTGGTCGCCCAGCCGAGTCACCTGGCCGTAGATCCCACCCGTCGTGATGATCCGATCGCCGACCTTGAGGCTATCGAGAAACTCCTGCACTTTTCGCTGCTTCCGCCTCATCGGCAGGAGGATGATGAAGTAGAAGATTGCCAGGACGAGAACAAAGGGGACGAGCTGGAGCCACGCGCTTCCGCCGGGGGGCGCCCCGAAGGCGAACACTGTCCTCATACTCCCTGAATCGACATCCTGAAACGTTCAAACCGCCCAAACGTGATAGCCTCCCTGATACGCTCCATCGTGTCAAGGTAAAAGTGCAGATTGTGCAGCGTGTTAAGGGTCGCCGAGGTCATTTCGCCGGCGAGGGCGAGGTGGCGCAAGTACGAGCGCGAGAAGGTGCGGCATGTGTAACACGTACAGTCGGGATCGATCGGGCTCTCGTCCTCGGCGTACCGGGCATTTCGAATGTTCAAGCGACCCCTGCTCGTGAACAGCTGCCCGTTGCGGGCGTTGCGCGTCGGAAGCACGCAGTCAAAGAGATCGATACCCCTGGCGACCGATTCGACCAGGTCCTCCGGTGAGCCGGCGCCCATCAGGTAGCGTGGTCGATCGAGCGGGAGACAGCTCGTCGTGCGAGCGACCATGTCGTACATGACGTCGATCGGCTCGCCGACGCTCAAGCCGCCAATCGCGTACGCCTCGAAGTCCAGCGCCACTGTCAGCCGCGCGCTATCCTCTCGAAGGTCCGGGAACACGCCGCCCTGCACGATGCCGAACT
>CAZCEL010000717.1:787-1611 GCA_964497175.1 uncultured Bifidobacteriaceae bacterium | reverse complement strand
TACCGATTCAATCGCCGGCGCAATCGTTTCTTGACTTGTTCAAATGCATCACTGCCAGGCTCCGGTTCAGTCTGGTCATTCCCCATCTGGGGGCGCAGCGTCATCCGCATTTCTCGTAATCGCAAGTCCAGCGTTTCGCAAAGACGCAGTCGGCGATCGGCCACATCCACGATCACGAGTAGCAGGGTGAGCCAGGCAAAGAGCGGCACCAGGCTGCGTGAGCCGCTCGATGCGTGTTCAAAAAGCGCTGAACCGGGAACGTGCTCACGTCCACCCGACCACACGGCAAGCCGCTCCAATATCGCAGTGCCTTCGGCAGAGGTCAGCGTGTGCATGAACTCCGTGGAACGAGGCAGAGCGACGGGCGGACACCGCGCCACGACCTGACCACCCAGCCGGATCACGGCGAAGTAGCTTCCTGTTCGTTCCAGGTCGAACCGTGCGACGAACTCGGAATCCTCCGAGCGGAACGAAACCATTCTTGCCTGCTTCTGGTCGTCCGGTCCGCTGACGGCAAGTTCGAGTCGTGGCTTGCCGGCAGCCGACGTCGCTTGAGCCGCTTCGCGCATCGGCACCTTCACCGAGACGGTTTGACTGGTTCGCTCGATCGAAAAGGGAATTGACCCGAATGAATCACCACTTCGCGAGCACCAGCGAACTTGTTCGACCAGGATCGCAAGCATGTTCACCCACTCCTGCGATGGTCCGCGTGGCGGCTCGACAGGAAAGAGCACGGTGCAAACTCGGCCCATCCCGCGCTCCCAACGGGCAACCAGTGGCTGGACCGGCTGGTCCTTGGCCACCAGGATCGGCCGGGCTCCATC
>CAZCEL010000717.1:461-777 GCA_964497175.1 uncultured Bifidobacteriaceae bacterium | reverse complement strand
GTGCGGTCGAAAATCCAGCGACCGGCGGTAGCAACTGCCCGACGGGTTGAGGTAAGTCCTTCAGGTTGCCGGCCGGCCATTGTGGAATCGTGCTCCGCGTTACGAAACTCCCGCCAATGGTTCGGTCCCAATCTTCGCGCAGTAGTTGACTGAGTTGATTGGGATTGCTTGTGGCGACGATTCGTTGGCCAAGCTGAATACGTGCCGACCGCGCACGGGTGAGCGGGTCGGGCGTACCCCACGTGACAACGGTGATGGTTGAGCCGTCGATCGGCTTGTTCAGCCAGGCGAAGATGCCGAGCACGATCAGCACGTC
>CAZCEL010000717.1:0-451 GCA_964497175.1 uncultured Bifidobacteriaceae bacterium | reverse complement strand
GTACGGGGTCCGCGGCAGGTTCGGGCCACTGGGCTAGTTGGTCGTTGGTAACGAGGAGCACAAGGTGCTTGCCGGGCTGCGAAGCGCGGACAAGCATGTCCCAGGCGGCGATGAGCGATCGGGCGAACAGGTTCGGGTCGCCGGGCATGTTGAGTTGGCCGACCGCCTCGCGGATGTCGCGGGTTCGCGTCACCGGCACCAATGGCAAGACGACCGGGTCGGGAGCTTTGGTGGCGACAATGCCGAACCGATCGGCCGGATCCAGTTCTTGAGCGAGGTTGAGCAGTGCGAGTTGCAGGGCATTGAGTTTCACTTCCGGGTCGAAGTTCGCGGCATCCCACGCACTCGGCTCGACCAGCACCACCAGTGCCTGCGGGCTGCGTTCGGTAACGTTCAGCGAACGAAGCGCGACCGGCAACAGCCGCTCAATCGGACTGGAGCGGTAGCCGCC
>CAZCEL010000716.1:0-1611 GCA_964497175.1 uncultured Bifidobacteriaceae bacterium | reverse complement strand
CACGCGTAAGATCGTCGGCAGCGTCAGATGTGTATAAGAGACAGCATCAGGTCCGAGCCGGGGCGTACGACCGTTCGCGGCGGGACCGCACCCGCCGCGGCGCCGACCGCGCAGCAGCTCGCCCGCGACACGGGCGGAGCCGCGCCGCCTGCGGTCCCGCCGCGAACGGTCGTACGCCCCGGCTCGGACCTGATGGTCGAGGCGATCGAGTCGGTCGGCATCGAGTTCGTGATGGCCAACCCGGGATCGAGCTTCGAGGGACTGCAGGAATCGATCGTCAACCACGGCAGGCACGACATGGAGTTCATCACGGCGCTCCATGAGGAATCCTCGGTCGCGGCGGCTCATGGATATGCCAAGGCAGAGGGTAGGCCGATGGCCGTGCTGCTGCACGGAACGGTCGGCGTCACGCATGCCGCCATGGCCATCTACAACGCCTACTGCGACAGAGTGCCGATCCTGATGATCGCCGGCCTGGACTTCGATGGTCCGATTCCCGCCCACAACGCGACCGATCTCGGAGCGCTCGTCCGGGGCTACACGAAGTGGGACGCGCAACCGAGGACGCTGACCGAAGCCGTCGCCGCGATTCAGCGCGCGTATCAGATCGCGATCACACCGCCGATGGCTCCCGTGATGGTGACGCTGAGCGCAGACTTGCAGAAGGAAGAAACCGCAGGACGGGCGATCCACGTTCCATCATTCAAGCCGGCAGACATGCCGGCCGCGGATTACATCGCCACGAGGCGAATCGCACGGGCGCTGGTCGATGCGCAGAATCCGAGGATCACCGTCGGACGGCTCCGGACGCCCTCCGGCGTGAAGCGGGCGATCGATCTGGTGGAGCTGCTGGGCGCCCAGGCCGGAAGCAGCGCCGCCGCCGGCCCGATGAGCTTTCCGATGTCGCATCCTCTGCGCGGCCGCGGGGTGCCAGGGGTGCCGGTCGACTTCATCCTGACCCTGGAAGCCCCGCCCTTCGTTCCCGGTGACATGCCTGCCACCGGTTCGAGCGGCGGCGCGGCGCCCGTCGGCGCCGCCACGCTCGTATCGGCCACGATCCAAGGCCCGCCTCTCCTCGCCACGAACTTCAACATCGTCAGCCGCGGAGGAGGCGGGAACACGCCGGGTCACCTGGCCATCGAGGGGGACGCCGAAGCCAGCCTGCCCGGCCTCATCGAAGAGGTCAAGACGCTCCTCACCGCCGACACGCGGCGGCTCATCGCCGACCGCGCCCGGAAGAACGAACAGGCGCACGCCGGGCAGCGCGCCGAGGAGTGGGCCGGCTTTGTCGAGCAGGCCCGGCAGGGATGGGACGCCAGCCCGATCAGCCTCGGCCGGCTCCATGCTGAGCTCTGGCCGCTGATCAAGAACGAAGACGTGTGCCTGTCGGGGCCGGCCAACTTTTCCAGCAATCACTCGACGCGCCTCTTCAACCTGGACAAGCCCTACAGCTATCTCGGTGGCCAGGGCGGCGCCGGCATCGGCTACGGCGCGCCGGCAAGCGTCGGTGCGGGCCTGGCAGCAAGACAGGCGGGCAACGGCCGTATCGTTGTGAACATACAGACCTGTCTCTTATACACATCTCCGAGCCCACGAGACTAGGCATGATCT
>CAZCEL010000715.1:0-1619 GCA_964497175.1 uncultured Bifidobacteriaceae bacterium | reverse complement strand
GCAGCGACGCCATGCTCATCTGGATGAAGTACCCGGCGTGGTCGATGACCTCGGTCAGCGGCGCCGTCAGCACGATGCGCGCGCCGTCGGGTGAGGCCGCGCCCCGGGCGTGGCCCATGTCTCCATTGCGACCGGACGTCATTGTTTCTGGCTGTCCTGGGCTTTCTTCAGTTCCTCCTGGGCGCGCGCCCTCTCCTGCGCCCGCGCGCCGTTGAGGATCGTGACCATACCGTAGTTGCCCTCGTGGCATGCGTACTCGAAGATGGGTCCCTTGATCGTGCGAAGCGTGTTCTGAAGTGTCCATGGCTGCGTGAACGATGCGGGGTCGCTCGTGGTGAGCTCGTAATCGATGGCGTCGGCGTCGACGCGGGTGAAGCGTTCGACGAGCTTGAGACCGGCGCCCGAGCCCTGGAAGCCGCCCTTTCCGTTGAAGTTGGCCGTCTCGACGACCAGCGTCTCCCCTTCCCAGCGGCCGCGGGACTCGCCCGACCAGAGCTGGATCAGGGGACCGAGAGACGGGCGGCGATCGAGCGGAATGATGCGGTACTCGTGGAACACCTCGCTCGCGATGACCACGTGGTCGCGAGTCTGAAAGATCTGGTGGTTGTTGAGATAGAACGGGTTGGGCGCCAGCAGACCGCCGGTCATCAGGCACCGCTCGGCAAGCGATCGATCCTCCCACGAGTTGATCGGCACCAGGTTGATCGCGCGCGCCAGGGCCTGGTCGCGTCGTTTCTTGCCCTCGGGTGTGAACGGCAGCTTGCCGTCCGGCGGGTCCACGATGAGCGACGAGCGCCGGGTGCGCACGACCTGGCCCAACTCCAGCCAGATCTCGTTCAGCTCGCCGCTCAGGCGCACCTCGGGAGCGACCGGCTTGAGCGTCCGCTCGAGGCCAGTCCGATCGATCTCGGCGGCTTCCTCCGCGGTCAGGGTCGGCTTGTCGGCCATCTCCTTCGTCCGCTCGAGCGGCGTCAGCGTGGCGTTGCTCCAGAGCCCCTGCAGATCGGGGTCTCCCCACCTGGTCTTGAACCGCGACTGCGCCTGCACCGGCACGGCCAGTGCGATAGCAACGAGAGCGACCGCCAATTCGCGCATGACTCCTCTTTCCGACGCCGGGGTCTGAGTCTACCACGCACGATGCACACCAACCAGGCAGGCGGCGCCCACGCCTTCCTGCGCAACGACCGTGGAATCCAATGGTCCGTATTCTGGCGGTCGGCTGGATTACAATGCGCTCGAGGTCGAGCCATGAAGAAGATCCGACGGAGCCGCCGGCAGATGTTGCAGCTGGGCGCGGCGATGGGCGGCAGCCTGCTCGCCGGCAGGCATGCCCTGGCGGCCGAAGCGGATGCGCGGAGACTGGGCACGCCGCTTGGCCCGTACGGCGACCGATCGCCGTTTGAGAAGGCGGTTCGCTGGCGCCGCGAGTCGAAGACGCCGGAAACCGGATCGAGCTTCACGCCGCTGCAGGATTCGGTCGGCACGCTGACGCCGTCCGCCCTGCACTACGAGCGGCATCATGCCGGAATCCCCGCGATCGATCCCGCCCGTCATCGTCTGGTGATCCACGGCATGGTGGACAGGCCGCTGTCGCTGTCGATGGCCGACCTCCGCCGGCT
>CAZCEL010000714.1:0-1643 GCA_964497175.1 uncultured Bifidobacteriaceae bacterium | reverse complement strand
CTGGTGTCGGCCGCCATCTACGCCGTTCTCATCGTCACCTTCGGGTTCCAGATCGCGCGCGTTGAAGGGCAGAGCATGGCGCCGACGCTGGAGGATCAGGACCGGCTGATCGTCAACAAGCTGGCGTACCGCATCGGGGATCCACGCCGCGGGGACATCGTCATGCTCTATTACCCGGTGGACCCGAAGAAGTCGTTCGTCAAGCGCGTCATCGCCGAGGAAGGCGACACCGTTCGAATCGTCGAGGGCCAGGTCTACGTCAACGATGTGCCGCTCCAGGACGACTACGTACCGGAGGAGTTCCGCAGTCACGACGATTGGGGCCCGCAGGTCATTCAGCCGGGCTACTACTTCGTGATGGGGGACCACCGGAATAACAGCTCGGACAGCCGTCACTGGGGCATGGTGCCCAAGCGCTACATCATCGGCAAAGTGCAGATTCGCTGGTGGCCCGTGCCGCAGGCGAGAGTGTTCTAAGAGCGCGGTTTCACGTAGCCCGGCCTACTTCTTCACGATTCTGATCTCGAACAGTTTCGGCCAGAGCTTGCCCGTCACGAAGAGCCGGTCGCGGGAGCCGTCGTAGGCAATCCCGTTCAGCACATCGACCGACGCCGCCTCGCTGGGCGTGAGGAGTCCGCGCAAGTCGACGTATCCGGTGACACGTCCACTGGCGGGGTCGATGCGGGCGAGATAGTCGGTCTGCCAGATGTTGGCGAAGATCTCCCCTTTGACCACTTCCAGTTCGTTGAGGTTCTTCAGCGGGACGCCGGCGGCCGTCACCCTGAGCCGGCGCCGCTCGGCGAAGGTCGCAGGGTCGAGGAAGCGCAGATACTCGGTGCCGGCGCTCATGATGAGACCGGCCTGGTCGCCGGTCAGGCCCCAACCCTCGCCCACGTATGTGAACGACCGTCGAGGCGCGAACGTCGAGCGGTCGTAAACAAACGCCACGCCGGACTGATACGTCAACTGAAAGAGATCGGACTTCCAGACCGCGATGCCTTCGCCGAAGTACTGGCCCGGCAGGTCGTGTTTCTGCAGGATCTCCCCGGTCTCCAGCTTCACACGCCGGATTGACGAGCGCCCATTGAGGCCGGTCCCCTCGTAGAGGAAGCCGTCCAGGTACAGGAGCCCCTGTGTGAACGCGTCGCGGTCGTGAGGGTACGTGTTGACGATGGTGTAGCCAAAGGTCGGAAGCGTCGCAGGAACGCCTGCCTGGCCGGGTGCACCTGCCGGTGCACGGCCGGTTATCACCACGAGCAGCGCGACCGCCGGCACGAACCGTCGCACGAACCGATTGTGGATCATCCTGGCCCGATCTCTCGCCGCCGGTAGGTCCCACTGCGCCCACCCGTCTTCTGCATCAGTCGGATCCGGCCGATCACCATCGACTTGTCCACCGCTTTGACCATGTCGTAGATGGTCAGTGCCGCGACGGCCACGGCCGTCAACGCCTCCATCTCGACGCCGGTCTGGGCGGTCGTCCTGACGCGCGCCTCGATCTCGTAGCCGCGCGGGCCTGGAATCAGATCGACCTTGACGTTGGTGATCGGCAGCGGATGACAGAGCGGGATGAGGTTGGCGGTCTGCTTGGCCGCCATGATGCCGGCGAGCCGTGCAGCCTGGAGCGGGCTGCCCTTGGCGAC
>CAZCEL010000713.1:0-1647 GCA_964497175.1 uncultured Bifidobacteriaceae bacterium | reverse complement strand
GGTTCGGCTGGTTCGGCTTCAACGCCGGCAGCGCCCTGGCGGCCAATAACATCGCCGGCCTGGCCTTCTCGACGACGATGTTTGCTCCCGCCGCGACGCTGGTCGTCTGGACGCTCCTCGACGCCATCCGCTCACAGAAGTCCACGGCCGTCGGCGCCGCCACGGCCATCGTCGTCGGGCTGGTCGCGGTGACGCCCGCAGCGGGATTCGTGAGCCCGATGAGCGCGATCGTCCTCGGCGCGATTGCGGCCGTGCCGAGCTACCTCGGCCTCGTGTGGCGGGCAAAAACGTCGCTCGACGATTCGCTCGACGTCGTGGCGGCCCACGGCATCGGCGGAACGGTTGGCGCTCTGCTGACAGGCGTCTTCGCCGAAAAGGCGGTCAACGGCGTCGCCGATGGCCTGCTCTTCGGCAACCCCGCTCAGTTGGCCGTCCAGGCGCTCGCCGTCGCGTCGGCCATCGTCTGGAGCGGCGTCATGAGCTTCGTCCTGCTCAAGCTCGTAGGCCTGGTCTTTCCGCTCCGCGCGAGCGCCGACGACGAGAGCACGGGCCTCGACATCAGCATGCACGGCGAGGAGGCCTACGTGCACGCCGGCGGTTCGGAATCGCGCATCGGTTAAGCGCCCCGCCGCGGAAGGAATAGGCGGGCACAGCCGATAGGTACATCACACGGGAGTGGTGTCCTTCCGGGCATCTCCGGGTGGCGGTCGTCTTGCTAACCTTGAGGGAAGGAACTGATGTAGAATTCGGTAACCCCCATGCCTTCACATATTTACACGGAAGGCTACGCCCTGCCTGGCGAGGTGAGTGGCCGAGGTCGCTGAACAAAGTCCACTCCCCCGTCAGTTTCCCTGGTCAGGAGTCGGGATCATGAAGCGAGATGTTACGGCTCGCGGTGAGCGAGGGGTCATCCTCATCATTGTCGCCATCAGCGTCACCGTGATGATGATGCTGGGCGCGTTCGTCTTCGACATGGGCATGCTGTGGCTGGGGCGCGTCCAGGCCCAGAACGCGGCCGACGCCGGCGCCCTCGCCGGAGGCACAGCGTTCGTCTTCGATGATCGAAACGACCTGAGCCCCACTGGGCCTGGTTATCTGAGCGCGAGCGTGGCCGCCCAGAGTAACGGCGTGTTTGGAGGAGCCCACGGCGTGCACGTCGACCTGGGCGATGGCACCGGATTCGAGCACCCGGCCCCGGCCCAGTGCGCCAGCGGCGGCTGCGTGCAGGTGGACGTCTACCAGGACAGCACTCACACGAGCTCGACGATTCCGACGCTGTTCGGCGTGCTGTGGGGACAGACCTCACAAGGGATCAGGGCCACTGCGACGGCGCAGGTCCTGACGGCCAATGGCAGCAACTGTCTGCTCCCGTGGGTCATCCCTGATCTGTGGTTGGAAAATGGCGGGACTCCTCTGACGTACGACATCGGTGTGGACAACTACGAACCGCCAATCCCCGGACCCCGGGTCGGCGGCTACTCAGTCGCCAACATCGGTGATTACATTCTGCTCAACGCCGGCTCACCCGGCGATGCGCTTCAGCCGGGCCTTTACTTCGAAGCGGACATGCGGGGCGGCGGCGGCGGCACAACCGAATTCATCGCGGACATCAAGCAGTGCGCCAACGTCATCAAGATCATCAACTCT
>CAZCEL010000712.1:0-1654 GCA_964497175.1 uncultured Bifidobacteriaceae bacterium | reverse complement strand
GCCGGCGGCGGGTTCGATGCCGCGCGGGACGACGCACCTGGAGAGGCGCCCGTTGTCGTTCTGAGCCACGACTTCTGGCATCGGCACTTCGCCGACGACCCCGGCATCGTTGGCCGAACGATTTCGATCAACAAACGAGCCGCGACGGTTATTGGCGTCACTGCGGCTGGCTTCCGCGGCACGGATGTGGGCATCGTCCCGGAATTCTGGATACCCTTTTCGATGATCGACGAGGTCGAGGCCCGCATGGGCCCGGTCAGCAAGAACCGCGAGCGTTACTGGCTGAGGGTTGTCGCGAGATTGCGCCCCGACGTTGACGCGCAAGCGGCGCGCGGAGAACTGGACGTCATTGCCCGGACCATGAACACGACGTATGCCCGCGCCGAATATCGAGGCTTTTACCTCGAGCGGGCAGGGCAGGTCGATCCACGACTCCGCGGGATGGCGCTGATGTTGTTCTCAGTGTCGCTGGGCGTGACGGCGCTGGTCTTGCTGGCGGCGTGCACGAACGTCGCCAGTCTGCTTCTCGGACGGGCCTGGACACGACGGCGAGAAATCGCGGCAAGGATGGCTCTGGGCGCCAGCCGCTCTCGCCTGCTGCGCCACCTTCTCACCGAGAGCCTCCTGCTCGCGCTGCTCGGTGGTATTGGCGGCTGGATCATAGCGGCATATGTCTCCTCGTTACTCGGTCTCTTCCGGACTCCTTTTGGGTGGCCCCTGGACCTCTCAATTTCATTGGATTACCGCATCCTGCTCTTCTGCATATCCCTGTCAGTCGTGACGGCCGTCGCCTTCGGTTTGGTGCCAGCCCTCCGGGCCACGAGACCGGACCTGATCACCGATTTGAAGGCGGACGTGCGCGGCAGTACCGCCGTCAGGCGATTCGGGCTCCGGAACGTACTGGTTGTGGCGCAGGTTGCTATCTGCACCGTGCTGCTCGTCTGCATGGGACTCTTCCTGCGCAGCCTGCAAACAGCGCGAGGAATGGACCTAGGACTGACGAACCGCAATCTGCTCCTGCTGGCTTTCGATCCCGGCCTGGACGGCCGGCCCGATCCGCAGGGGAAGCAGTTGCTGCGAGAGATTCTGGAGCGAGCTCAGGGCGTCGCCGGCGTCGAGTCCGCCACCCTGACGACTGGAGTGCCGCTGACCTTCATCGTCAGCAACTCGAACTTCGTCCCCGAGGAGAACGCGAAAGATCCGCAGACACCACGCGTCGGCACCGACATTTATGCCGTCGGACCAAACTTCTTCACGACGATGGGGATTCCGTTCTTAGCGGGCGAGGACTTCCGCTTCAACCAGGCAGCCACAGGGAGGCCGGCTATCGTCAACGACGCTTTGGCACGTGCAGCGTTCCCAAACCAGTCGCCGATCGGCCGGCGTGTCCTCGGAGATGGCAAGGCGCTGGAGATCGTGGGGTTCGTCGCGACGGCGAAATCTCGCACGATCGGCGAGGCTCCACGTCCAACTATCTATCTGCCGATTCTGAGCGAGTACTCCGCAGCCGAGACCCGCGAGGTCACGCTTGTGGTGAAGACCAGGGACGCGGCGGTCTCATTGGCCGGTCCGTTGCGGGAAGCAATCCGGGGTGCCGATCCATCGCTCGCGGTCTTCGACGTGCGAACGATGTAGAGTCACCTCCGTGAGGCCT
>CAZCEL010000711.1:0-1661 GCA_964497175.1 uncultured Bifidobacteriaceae bacterium | reverse complement strand
ACCGACTCGGTCGTCGAGGCGCTGGCGCTCGAGAACAACCTCATCAAGCAGCGCAGCCCGAAATACAACATCCTGCTGCGCGACGACAAGAGCTACCCGTACCTCCAGCTGACCACCACCGAAGCGTTTCCTCGCGTGCTGGTGGCGCGCCGCGTCGAGCGGGACGGCACGTTCTATGCCGGGCCGTTTCTGCCCGCGCGGTTTGCCAGGAAGACCATGGGGCTCACGCACCGCCTGTTCGGGATCCGCTCGTGCAACGAAGTGATTACCGGCAAGCGCGGACGGCCGTGCCTCGAGTACGACATCAAGCGATGCGTCGCCCCCTGCGTGGACACGATCTGTTCCGCCGAGGAGTACAGCCAGGCCGTCGGCCTGACGAAGCTGTTTCTGGAAGGGCGGAACAAGGAGCTCGTGGGCACGCTCGAAGCGCGGATGCAGGACGCGTCGGCCGCCGAGCGGTACGAGGAGGCGGCCCAGCTGCGCGACGCGATGCGGACCGTGCAGATGCTCCACGATCGTCAGCAGAAGATGGCCACCGCCGAACTGGGCTACCGCGACGTGTTCGGCCTCAAGGTCGGGCCCGGCGGCGCCACGGCGCTTGTGTTCCAAGTGCGCGGCGGCCGGGTGGTCGAGCGCGTTGAGCTCGCCGCCGAATCGGTCGTCATGATGGACGAGGGAGCGCGCGAGGTCCTGGGGGCCGCCATCCAGCAGTTCTACGAGCTGCGCGCCGCTCCGCCGGAGGTGCACGTGCCGCTGGAGCCGTCCGAGCAGGGCGCACTCGAGACGTGGCTGTCGGATCGCGCCGGCCGCAAGGTGCGCATCGTGGCGCCTCAGCGCGGAGAAAAACGGGGGCTGGTCGAGCTGGCGAACCGGAACGCGGCGCTGGCCTACCGCGCCAGGGTCAGCCACGCCGCGCAGGGCAACGAGGCGCTCGAGGCCCTGCAGTCGGCCCTGGCCCTGCCTGTCCTGCCGCGCCGGATCGAATGCTTCGATATCTCGACGCTGCAGGGCAGCGAGACCGTGGCCTCGCTGGTCGTCTGCGAAGACGGCCGCATGCGACCCGGCGAGTATCGCAAGTACCGGATTACCGGCGAGACCAGAATCGCAAAGGGGCAGCGCGTACGCGCGGCCGTACCGCCCGGTGCGACCTCCGGGGACTCGCGGTCTCAGGGGACTCCTGCCGACGATTTCGCCGCCATGGCCGAAGTGGTGACACGGCGGTGCCGCTTTCTTGTCGAGCACGGCGGCCCCTTCCCGGATCTGATCGTCGTTGACGGCGGAAAGGGGCAGCTGAGTGCGGCATACGAGGCGCTCGAGCAGCTGGGCCTTGCGAACCTCGTGGCCGTCGGCATCGCGAAGAAGGAGGAGTTGATCTATCTCCGCGATCGCCCGGCGCCGGTGGCACTGTCCACCACGAGTCCCGGGTTGCTGCTCGTCGAGCGCATCCGCGACGAGGCACATCGTGTGGCCGTGACCTTCCACCGCAAGGCGCGGGGGATGCGTGACCTTCGATCGATCCTCGACGAGGTGCCTGGCGTGGGGCCGAGGCGCCGGCGCCAGCTGCTCACCAGATTCGGCAGCGTGGCCGGGCTGCGCCGCGCGACGCGTGAGGAACTGTCTCTTATACACATCTCCGAGCCCACGAGACTAGGCATGATCTC
>CAZCEL010000710.1:0-1672 GCA_964497175.1 uncultured Bifidobacteriaceae bacterium | reverse complement strand
GCCTCGGGTACGCGTCGTTTGTCGTGGCGAGCGGCCGCGCCTTCACGATCGAGCAGCGCCGCGCGCAAGAAGTGGTGGCCGCGTACGACGTCAACACGGGTCGCGAGCTGTGGACCAACGCCTGGGACGGCGAGTTCGAGGAAGCGATGGGCGGCGACGGCCCACGGGCCACGCCGACCTATCACGACAGCCGCATCTACGCGCTCGGCGCGCTCGGCGAGCTGCGCTGCCTGGACGCGCGAACAGGCGCCGTCCTCTGGCGCCGAGACATTCTGGCCGATAACGACGCGCCGAATCTCTCATGGGGCATGTCGGCGGCCCCACTCATCGTCGACGACACCGTCGTCGTGCTGCCCGGCGGACCTGGCGGCAAGTCCGTGGTCGCCTATCACAAGATGACGGGCGAACGGGTCTGGAGCGCGCTCGACGATCAGCAGGCCTACACCTCGCCGATGCTCGTCACGCTGGGCGGCGTCCGGCAGCTGCTCGTGGTCACCGCCCGGCGCGCCGTCGGGCTCACGGCCGACGAGGGCCGCCTGCTGTGGGAACACCCGTGGGGCACCTACAACGGCATCAGCGCCGCTCAGCCGCTGCTCCTTGGCGGCGACCGCGTGTTCCTGTCGGCGTCGTACGGCAAGGGCGCGACGGTTTTCGAGGTGACACGGAACGGCGAGGGGCTCCAGACGCGCACGATCTGGGAAAGTCAGCGCATGAAGAACAGGTTTACCAGCTCGGTCCTTCATGGCGGCTACATCTACGGCCTCGACGAATCGATTCTTGCCTGCATCGACGCTGCGACCGGCGATCTGAAATGGAAGGCCGGCCGGTACGGCTACGGCCAGATTCTCCTCGCCGGCGACCACATCGTCGTGCTGGCCGAGGACGGCGATCTGGCGCTGGTTCGGGCCTCGCCCGAGCGCCACGAGGAGCTCGCGCGGTTCAGCGCGATCTCCGGCAAGACGTGGAACCATCCGGTGATCGCGGACGGCCGCCTGCTGGTGAGGAACCTTCGCGAGATGGCCGCCTTCGACATCCGGCCGCGGTGACTAGAAGCGCTGCGGCCATTTCTGACGCCCGTGGAAAGCCGCAACGATTTCGAGACGCTCGCCTCGCAGCCGGTACGGAATCACGTAGGGTGTCCCCCGCACGACCAGCTCGCGGGTGCCGACAACCCGTCCGGGGCGTCCAAGATTGGGGAACTCCGCCAGGGATTCGACGGCCGCCAGCAGCGTCGCGGCGATTCGGCCCGCCGCGCTCGGTCTATCGTGGGCGATGTACGCCCGCAGCTCAGCAAGGTGCGCGATTGCTCGTGGCGACCAGACGACGATCACCCGCCCGGCGCCTTTCGCTCACGCTTGCGGCCCCATGAATGAAGCCAGGTGGAGACTTTCTTGTGGGGGACTCCGCGGCCTTCGTCGAGTTCTCTGAGGCCGGCCTCGATCTCATCCAACTGCCAGCTTTCCGCCTCGACAAAGGCACAGATTGCCTCCGACGCAAGAAACGACTTCGAGCGGCGCGCGCGACGGGCCAGCACGTCGAGTCGCTTCTTGGTTTCCGGATCGATGCGGACGGACAGTGTTGTGGTCATTCGTGCTCGTATGCGTTGAGGTGTACACAGTGTACCACCCCGACCCGGGAGTTCTCGACGCCAGCTGCCTCCCCCGGGACGGAC
>CAZCEL010000709.1:282-1681 GCA_964497175.1 uncultured Bifidobacteriaceae bacterium | reverse complement strand
GCTTTGCCGGCAACATCTTCGGCGATCCGGCCTGGGAGAAGTGGGCGCTCAACGCCGACGCCGACCTGAAGGCGCGCCTCTCGGTGAAGGCCGGCCCGCGCCTGGTCGGCGTGTCGTTTGTCCGGAGGCTCACCGCGCCGGAAGGCGTCCTCCAGCCGCGGCAGGCGGCGTTTGCCGTGGCGATCAACGACATGAGGGACGGTTACGCCGCGGTCGAAGAGGTGGCTATCTCGGGCCCCTATCGCGTGGACGATCCGGGCGACACGCCGACGCGGCGCAGGGTGTTGGTCTGCCGGCCGCGCACCGCGGAGTCCGAGAGGCCCTGCGCGAGGCAGATTGTCTCCGCGCTCGCCAAGCAGGCGTACCGGCGCCCTGTGACTCAGGCCGACGTCGACACGCTGCTCCGCTTTTACGACGAAGGGCGCGGCGAGGGGAGCTTCGACGCCGGCATCCAGCTGGCGCTCGAGCGGCTTCTGATCTCGCCCGATTTCCTGTTCCGCATGGAGCGCGATCCGCGCGGCGTGGCGCCGGCGGGCACTTACTCCCTCGATGAGTTTGCCCTCGCCTCGCGACTGTCGTTCTTTCTCTGGAGCAGCATTCCCGACGGCGAACTGCTCGGCCTCGCCGAGCAGCGCAAGCTCGCCGGACGAGGCGTGCTGGAGCGGCAGGTGCGGCGCATGATGGTCGATTCCCGGGCCGAGGCGCTCGTCCACAACTTCGCCGCCCAGTGGCTCCGTCTGCGGGACCTGCAGGGGGTCGTACCCGATCCGATTCTCTTTCCGGAGTTCGACGAGAACCTCAGAGAGGCGTTCCGGAGGGAGACGGAGCTGCTGGTTGCCAGCACGCTGCGCGAGAACCGGAGCGTGCTGGATCTGCTGAACGCGGACTACACCTTCGTCAACGAGCGCCTCGCCCGGCACTACGGTCTGGCCAACGTGTACGGCGCGCACTTCCGGCGCGTCGCGCTCGACGAGGGGCAAGCCGCCCGGCGCGGCGGTATCTTCGGGCATGGCAGCTTCCTGACCGTGACCTCGTATCCCAACCGCACCTCGCCTGTGCTGCGCGGGAAGTGGGTGTTGACCAACGTGCTCGGCACGCCGCCGCCCCCTCCACCTGCCGACGTGCCCGGGCTGCCGGAGAGCGGCGAGGGCGGGAAGCCGGCCACGGTGCGGGAACGCATGGAGCGGCACCGCCGGAATCCGGCGTGCGCGGCCTGCCACGCGCCGATGGACCCGCTGGGCCTCGCGCTCGAGAACTACGACCCCATCGGCACGTGGCGTGCGGTCGGCGAGACGCGGCAGCCGATCGATGCCTCGGGCGCGCTGCCCGACGGCAGCAGGTTCAGCGGTCCGGCCGGTCTTCGCGATCTGGTTCTCGAGCGCAGGGAACAGTTCGTCGG
>CAZCEL010000709.1:0-272 GCA_964497175.1 uncultured Bifidobacteriaceae bacterium | reverse complement strand
GTACGCGCTGGGCCGGCGGCTCGAGCACTACGATCGGCCGGTCGTTCGGCGCATCGTGCGGGAAGCCGCTCCCGACAACTACCGGTGGTCGGCTCTCATCGTGGGCATTGCGGGAAGCACGCCGTTTCACATGCGGAGGGCAGCATCATGATCGTGACGAAGAAGGCCATACCGCGCCGCACGATGCTTCGGGGGATTGGCGCCTCGCTCGCGCTGCCCCTGCTCGACGGCATGGTGCCCGCGTTCGCGCAGTCGAGAAAGACCGCCGCCGC
>CAZCEL010000708.1:0-1686 GCA_964497175.1 uncultured Bifidobacteriaceae bacterium | reverse complement strand
GTCGATCTCGCCCATGTAGTGATGCAGCAGGACGTACGCTGTGCCGGGCGACCGCACACCCAGAAAGGTTCCGATGATGCCCGACGCCGACATCGTGGCCTTCAGCACGTCGGTTTCGAACCACTGGTCGAGAAAATCGGCCGCGCTCATCGTCATGAGCTGGAGCAGGTGACGGCGCTCGGCGTCGGCCAGCCTGCGAAACCGTCCCCCGAGCGACGCCAGATTGATGAGGTCGCGCACGCTATGGCCGAGCGGATCGGGCGGCGTCATGCCCAGGATGGGCTTGACGAAGCGCGCCATCTCGACCATCGACTTTCCGTACTCGTCGTACGCCTCGGCATCCAGCCTGGAATGCCTGGCGATCTCCCTCCGGGTCCTCCCGTGATCGTTCATCCGCCAGAGATGGTTTCCGTCCGGCATGGGCGTGAACGTGCCGTCGAGCGGCAGGATTTCCAGCCCGTGGCGCGGCAGATCGAGCTCGAGGATGATCTCCGGGCGCAGCAGCGAGACGACGTAGGAGCACACGGAGAAGCGGAATCCGGGGAACACCTCCTCGGTGACTGCCGCACCGCCAAGGACGGGCCGGCGTTCGAGGACCAGGACCCGCCGGCCCGCGCGGGCCAGGTAGGCGGCCGCCGTCAGGCCGTTGTGCCCGCCGCCGATCACGATCGCGTCGTACCGCATGCAGGCTCACTATAATTCGACCAGTGCCGATTGGAACGGCCGTCCACCCGCGAACGCTGGCGCTCTGCAGCAGCCTGAACTTCCGGGACTGGTCGGGATACTATGCGGTCAGCGCCTACGAGACGCATCACGACCACGAGTACAACGCCATTCGTCACGCCGCGGCGCTCATTGACGTCTCGCCGCTCTTCAAGTACCTCATCACGGGTCCCGATGCCGTCGCGCTCGTGGACCGAGTGATCACGCGCGACGCGCGCAAGCTGGCGGTCGGGCAGGTCTACTACACGCCCTGGTGCGACCAACGCGGTAAGGTCATCGACGATGGGACGGTGACACGGGTCGAGGAGGCGGTGTTTCGCTGGACGGCGGCCGACCCGAGCCTCAGGTGGTTCGCCCAGAACGCCGCCGGACTGCGCGTCGAGATCGAGGATATCTCCGAGAAGGTCGCGGCCCTCGCGCTGCAGGGGCCCACATCGGCCGACGCGCTGGGGGCCGTCGCCGATGCCGACCTGCGTCACCTGAAGTACTTCAGGATGACCCGCGCGAGGATTGCGGGTGTGCCCGTTGACATCTCCCGAACCGGCTACACCGGCGATCTCGGCTACGAGATCTGGATGCCCTGGGATCGCGCGCTCGAGGTATGGGACCGCCTGATGGACGGAGGCGGCAGGTTCGGCATTCGGCCGGCCGGCATGCTGGCGCTCGACGTCGCCCGCCTCGAGGCCGGGTTGCTGCTCATCGACGTTGACTTTCATGGCAGCCACAAAGCTGTGACAGAATCTCAGACGTATTCGCCCTTCGAGATGGGGCTCGGCCGGCTCGTCACGCTCGACAAGGGGCCGTTTGTCGGCAAGACCGCGCTCGTCGATGAGCACAGGTGTGGGCCGGCACGGAAGATCGTTGGACTCGAGGTCGACTGGCCTTCGGTGGAACGCCTGTACGAGGGCGCCGGACTGCCCCCCGAGATACCGGCGGCCGCCTCGCGCGTCGCCGTTCCCGTCT
>CAZCEL010000707.1:0-1691 GCA_964497175.1 uncultured Bifidobacteriaceae bacterium | reverse complement strand
GCGGTGGCACGTAGGCGGCACGCGGTCGATCACGATCAGGTGACCCCGCCCACAGGCCGGGCACAGCCGCGTCGAGGTGCGGGTCCGCACAGCGATCGGCATCGGATCAGCGGTCGGGGTCCCGCCATCGACCGACGGGGGGAGCGCCGGCGTGGCTCCCAGGAGCTGGCGGCAGCGTGTCAGCTTCTCGGCCCGATGGCGAGGGCCGAGGAAGCCGTAGTAGCGAATCCGGTGAAAGCCCAAGGGGAGCACGTGTAACAAGAAGCGACGAATGAATTCCGTGGCGGCGAGCGTCATCGTCTTCACGGACTGTGTGGGATCAGCGCGGTAGTCCTTATTGGGTGTGGGATCGCAGCCGCCTGATTTTCTTGGTCGACCGCCGGCCGGCCGAGGGCAGGCCCGAGTGGATCGTCGTTCAGGAATCCCCGTTGCCAAACACGATGCAGGGTCTCGTGCAGGGGTTTCTGAATGAGGGCTACACCTTCGTTCAGGCCTTCAATGCGCTGTCGCTGAAGGACGAGCGGATTTACGATCGGCAGGAGCGGATTTACGATCGGCAGGACGCTTTTTCCCGCCGTTTGCCGGGTTCGCCCGCATCAGACGGCCGGGACCGAATTTCCTCGTCTATCGGCGGCTCCCTCGAGATTAGCAGGCGCCGTCGCCTCACCAGATCGCCTCCGGTCTGTTACAAACCCGCCAATCCTCTAGTCTTTTCTTGAGATTCGCCTTACTTTCGTGCATAGTTCACGGCATGGATTCGGACGCGAAGCAGATCGCAAGCCCTTCGCGCCCAGAAGGAGTCTCCATGCCTTCCGCTCACGAAACGGCAGCGGGAAATCCTCGATTACCTGAACGAGTTCATCCAACAGCATGGCTACGTTCCGCGCCTCGAGGAAATCGGCCGGCCGGTTTGGCCTGTCTTCCCTCGCCACGGTCCACAAGCACCTGACGAACCTTCAGGAGAAGGGCTTCATCAAGCATGGAATCGGAGCCGATCTGTCGCGAATGCGACGCGCACAACGAGAGCGGCCAGCGCGGTTCCGAATCAGAACGCCGCATTGAAGCTGCCTTCGACGGCGCGCGTGCCAGTGGCCGTGCCCGAAGAGGCGGGCATCATGAACGAAAACGTGCCCGACGCGCCGGTCGGCGTCAGCGCGTTGATCGTGACGCTCCCGCTCCCGTGGCCGGCGTAGGCGTCCCATATCGCGCTGCCGCCAACCGCCAGATGGCCGGTCACGACTACCTGCGCGGGGACACCCAGCGGGGTGATCGAGTAGATCCCCGGTCCGCTGACGGGGCCGAGAACGAACGAGATGATGGTGGCGGGGTTTGCGAGGTTGTCGCCGACAATGTTCAGCTGACCGCCGCCGTAGGTGGGGTTGACACAGGTGGTGGTCCATGCCGTTCCGTCGATTCGCGCATTCATCGTCCCCTTGTTGACATACATGGCTGGGCATGCTGACGCATTGCCTCCGCCGCCGCTGGTGCCGCCGCCCCCGGAGGGACTGGCCGGCGAGCTGCCGCCGCAGGCCGCCGCGATCACGAGCAGCGCAAGCATCGAGACACGTCGGGAAATCATGAGTGTCTTCATGTGAAACCCTCCTGTAGGAAAATGGCGGCGAGCGGGCGTTTCGTGAGCGCCCAGCCTGCAACACATCGACTCGTCGTGTCCTGACGGACTTGTAAAGAAC
>CAZCEL010000706.1:0-1692 GCA_964497175.1 uncultured Bifidobacteriaceae bacterium | reverse complement strand
TTGGCGCGGGGCGACTTTCAGTCGCGCGTTGAGTCTACCGGCTTTCAGCCGGTAGTCGTTTCAAGGCTGGGTTTCTTTGGAGGTGAACGATGTACCGGCCGGCGACAATCTGCTCGACTCACTTATCCAACTTGGTTCTTTTGCGTGGCGCATCCGCGCTGTCTCGCCGCGAGCTGCTCGAAGCAGCCGGACTCACGCTGATGGCGCTCGGCAGCGCCAGCGCGATGCCCGCCGCCGGGCGCCAATCTCGACCCTCTGGCTCGTTCGACCCCTCATCGATCGGCGCCCTGACGTTTGACGTGTTCGGGACCGTGGTCGACTGGCGCAGTTCGGTCATCCGCGAAGGGACGGAGCTTGGCAAGGCGAAACGGCTCAATGTGGACTGGGCGAAATTCGCCGACACGTGGCGCGCCGGTTACGGCCCATCTATGAACCGCGTTCGAACCGGGGAACTGCCATGGACGAAGCTGGATGTGCTGCACCGGATGATCCTCGATCGGCTGCTGGTCGACTTCAACATCGCGGGTCTGAGCGAGGCCGAGAAGGATCACCTCAATAAAGTCTGGCACCGGCTGGATCCGTGGCCCGACTCGGTGTCGGGGCTGACACGGCTCAAGCGCCGCTTCATCATCGCGCCGCTGTCGAACGGGAACGTGGCCTTGATGACGAACATGGCCAAGCACGGGGGCTTGCCGTGGGACTGTATCCTCGGGGCGGAGGTGGCCCGGCACTACAAGCCCGACAAGGAGGTCTACCTGACCGCCGCCGAACTGCTCGATCTCCCGCCGGAACGCGTGATGATGGTCGCCGCCCATAAAGGCGATCTGAGAGCGGCCGGCGCCCTAGGGTTCAAGACGGCGTTCGTCCCGCGTCCGATGGAATTCGGCCCCGGCGGCAAGGTCGACGTCACGCCCGATCCGGCGTTCGACGTCAACGTGCGCGACTTTAACGAGCTGGCCGCTCGAATGGGGGTCTAGCAAAAGAAGGCAGTAGGCAGAAGGCAGTAGACAGTAGACAGTAGGCCGAATGTTGACCGCCCTCTGCCACCCGACTACACTGGCGCCGACTTCCTCGAGGTTCACATGCCGTTGAGTGTGGGTACGCGGATTGGACCGTATGAGGTGGCCGCTCTCATCGGAGCCGGCCGCATGAGCGCCTGCGGCCATGCCGGGGTCCCCAGCGCGGCAGCCGCGCTGGGGTGGCGTGCCGAGCCGAGGACAAGCGAATCCGAGGCGAGGCATCAGCGTCAGTTCCGCGTGGGGTGGGGCCCCACGCGAAGTGAATGAAGGCTGACCCCGAGCCCATGCCGCTGAACATCGGCGCACGTCTTGGCCCGTATGAGATCGTCGCTGCGCTGGGCGCCGGCGGCATGGGGGAGGTGTATCGCGCGCGCGACACCAAGCTCAGCCGTGATGTGGCACTGAAAGTCCTACTCGATGTGTTCGCCTCGGATCCGGATCGCCTGGCGCGCTTTCAGCGCGAAGCCCAGGTCCTCGCCTCGCTGAACCATCCGAACATTGCCGCCATCTACGGCTTGGAAGAAGCCGGCCCTTCGACCCTTCGACAGCCTCAGGGTCGTCCCGAGCGAAGTCGAGGGACGACAGGGCCTGTCCTGAGCGACGTTCGCCCTTCGGCCAGCTCAGGGCAGACGGTAAAGGCGTTGGTGCTGGAGTTCGTCGAAGGGCCGACGCT
>CAZCEL010000705.1:0-1695 GCA_964497175.1 uncultured Bifidobacteriaceae bacterium | reverse complement strand
CGCGCAACGTGCCGCGCTTTCTTTCGCAGATGGGGGTCCTCGACGGACTGAAAGATCTGCCGGCGAGTGAAAAGCAAACGGCAGGGATGTTCTTGGTCCGGCCGTCGGTCGAGGTCAGGCCGACGGTCACGCCGCCGCAGATCGACGGGCGACTCGACGACGATGCCGTGTGGAAGGCGGTGGCGCGAGTGACGGGGCTCGTGCAGCAGTCGCCAGCCGAGGGCGCGCCGGCGAGTGAACGGACCGACGTGTACCTCGCCTACGACGATGAGCACCTGTATGTGGGGCTCTATGCGCATTATTCCGACCCTGGGCTCATCCGGGCGAACCGTATGGATCGGGATCGGATCGATCGGGACGACACCGTCACCTTCTACCTGGATCCGTTTCTCGACCAGCAAAGGGCGTATGTGTTCTCGGTCAACGGGTATGGGATCCAGGCAGACGGCATCCTGACGAGTGGCGGCTCCTCGATCGCGTCTGGGGCCACCTGAATGCTTCCTGGCGCCCCCGGCGGGGGTGCAAGCGGAGCCGGAGGCAGCGTAGACCTTTCGTGGGACACGCTGTTCAAGTCGGCCGGGCAGCTCGTTGGAGACGGCTGGACCGCGGAGTTGGCGATCCCGTTCAAGAGCTTGAGATTCCCGTCCCGTGCGCGGGGCGAGACCGCACGGTGGGGATTCCAGATCCTGCGCGAGATCAAGAGCAAGGATGAGCGCGCTGTCTGGGCACCGGTTTCACGCGACGTCATGGGGTTCCTCACGCAGATGGGGGTGCTCACGGGGGTTAGCCCGTCGATCGGTCGCAACCTTGAGATCATGCCCACGTTCACGGCGATCCAGGCCGGGTCGCTTGACGCGACGTCTGGCCGGTTCAACAACCGCGGGACCAGGCCGGAGGCGGGCCTGAACGTCAAGTATGGCGTCACCTCAAGTCTGACGGCCGACGTTGCGTTCAATCCCGATTTCTCGCAGATCGAGTCGGACCGGCCGCAGATCGAGGTGAACCAGCGCTTCCCACTGTTCTTCCCCGAGCTGCGCCCGTTCTTCACCGAAGGCCAGGAGATCTTCGACGTAGGCGGCCCCGTGAACCTGGTGCACACGCGTACGATCGTCGATCCGCGATGGGGCGCCAAGTTGACGGGCAAGATCGGTCGGACCGCCCTCGGGATACTGGTCGCAGACGATGAGGCGCCGGGACGGCGCGACGATCCGCATGACCCGGTGTTTGGGAAATCGGCGCAGGTCGCCGTTGGGCGCGTCCGGCACGACCTCTACGCGAACTCCTACATCGGCGCCATCGTCACCAGCCGCGAGTTCGTCGATGGCTACAGTCGGACTGCCGCGGCGGACGGCAACCTCCGAATGGGACGGAACCATCGCTTCGAGTTCCGGCTCATCGGGTCGAACCATCGCGACGAACAGGGCGTCGAGCGGAGCGGGCGGGTGATCGACCTCGGTTTCTTCCGGCAAGGACGACATCTGAGTTATTCGGTGGGGCACTTCGAGATCGATCCGGCGTTTCGAAGCGACACGGGATTTGTGCGGCGCGTCGACATGAAGCAGACGAGCACGGACGTCTCGTATCGCTGGTGGCCGGAGCACTGGGTGATCAGTTGGGGCCCCCGCGTTCGCTACGCGCGTAACGTTGATTTTGCCGGCGTGTTGCAGGACGAGCAGTTCGGTGGGGATCTGAGTT
>CAZCEL010000704.1:0-1696 GCA_964497175.1 uncultured Bifidobacteriaceae bacterium | reverse complement strand
GTCGTCCACGAAGTTCGTCGTGTCGACGACGAGGGTGTCGCCCTCCCAGCGGCCGATGGAGTCTCCCCGGTAGGATGGTGGGACGTCGTCACGGTGCGGCCGGCCGTCGGTGGGCACCAGCTTGAAGCTGTGGTACGTCTCGGTGAGCAGTGCCACGAATTTCGGACTCTGGATAATCTGTCCGACGAATCCAACTCCCCAGAGGCTCACGTCCACGGTGCCGAAGGCGACCGGGAGGCAGCGGAGCGTCGGATCGTCCTTGTCGCTCAGTGTCTTCCACTTCGCCATCGCCGCCGGGTTGTACAGGCTCTGAAAAGTGCCGGGGGCTGGCGCGTCGGGTCGGGGGCGACCCCGGCCAATGCGGAGCGTCCGCACCGGAACATCGGCCCCTGCCCACCACACCCCGGACAGGTCGGGGCGGCCGTCAGCGGTCCGCGGCACCGGCCCGGCAGGCTCTTTCGGAGGCGGCGTCTTCCCTAAGAACCGTTCTGCGGAGAGTTGAGCGGCCGCCGGCTGCACCGTCCACGGCGCGATCGCCGTGACGGCCACCAGCGCCGTGCCCGTGACCAGAAAGAACAAACGCGTACGCATATGACCACCTCCCGCTACTGCGTGCTTTCCTCTCCTGCCGGCCCCACGATGAACGACCTGCCGTCGGCGCTCACGATCTCTCGTGCCGCCGCCGCATTCTGGGTGGTATCTCTCGCGCGCCATCCCCTGACTGTCACCTTGTCGCCGGCCTTCAGCGTGCCCGGCCTGAAGCCGCTGCGGATCAGGGACGAGGGGGTGCTCCCTTCGAACCGCCACGTCTCGACCTTGCCCGCAGGATCGGTGGCGTCCACGACGAACCACGAGTGAGGATTGATGAGGCGGACTTCCGTGAGCACACCGGTGACGACGACCGGCTTTGACGAGTCGAACGCGGCCGAGAACAAATGGTGCGCACCCGCCGGCTGGCTCGACCACACGGCAAGGCCCCCCAGGACGATGACCGGAACAGACAGCGTGCGCTTCACGTTGGCCTCCTTGGACAAAGGCTTCCAAAGAGCGGGGTCTCGGGCGTCGTGTCGACGTCCCGCACGCGTTGGCTGACAACGAGTCTCGTTGCCAGGGGCTCCTCTCCGAAGCCGCCCTATACTACACCCGCAGGTCAGACGAGCAACGAGGGTTCTCAGGTTGCCCGGACCACCGCCGAGAATGAGTGGTGCGCGGCTGAGCGCTACCTATGAAACGCCAAAGCCCGCGGCTTCGTGCTATATATTCCCTGAATTCGAACTTATCCAAGGAGGAGAACGGCCATGGCCCAGGTCACCCTCCACGTCGACGGTCGGACGCGAACAATCGACGTCGACGATCCTGCCATGCCGCTCCTCTATGCCCTGCGCGACGATCTCGGCCTGTTCAATCCGCGCTTCGGCTGCGGGCTCGGTCAATGTGGCGCTTGCACGGTGCATGTCGACGGCCGCTCGATCCGTTCCTGCATCACCCCCGTTAACTCGGTGGCCGGCAAGAAAATCATGTTGCTTGACGACGCCGCCACCCCCGAGAAGCCGCACCCCGTGACGTCGGGCGACGTGCTCTTCACCTTCCGAACGATCCAGGAGCCGGGGTTTCCCAATCAGCTTCTGGCCCAGAACTTCCGCGGGGTGAAGATCACGAGGGTGGATGCGCGCACCGTTCAGTTCACGCTCGAACA
>CAZCEL010000703.1:0-1700 GCA_964497175.1 uncultured Bifidobacteriaceae bacterium | reverse complement strand
CGAATGACATTGCGCCTATCCTGCAGCGCAGCTGTCAGCAGTGTCATCGCCCGGCCGGCATCGCGCCGATGCCGCTCACCACGTACGAAGAGGTGCGACCCTGGGCCCGGGCCATGAAAATGAAAACCGGCCTGGGTCCTCGGATGGGGGTCATGCCCCCGTGGTTCGTCGAGAAGGACCTCGGGATCCAGAAATTCAAGGACGACCCCTCCCTCAGCGACGAGGAGATCGCCAAGATTGCGAAATGGGCGGACAGCGGCGCACCACGAGGCAATCCGGCCGACATGCCGCCGCCCCGTGATTTCGGCAACGCCGACATGTGGAGGATCGGGGAGCCGGATCTGGTGCTGCGGTCGGCGGAAGTGACCCTCCCGGCTGTGGGCCCCGATAAGTGGGGATTCCTTGGCCTCGTACCGACGGGCCTTATGGAAGACCGGTACGTGTCGGCCGTCGAGGTCAGGGAAGTCAACGATATTCCCAAGCGCGGCTCGACCAATACGGTGGGCGGACGCTGGGCGTTTCACCACATGTCGTATTCCAGCGTGGTTCCGGGCGAGGATGGTTCCGAGAACGCAGACGCGCGCTCGACGACCTGGCCCGTCCACGAAGTCGGGCGCAACCCGGATATCTTTGCGGCTGAGGCCGGCAGGCTTCTGGCGGCGAATTCGGCCTTGTCTCTCAACAATTACCATCTTCACCCGAACGGCCGAGAGACCAAAGCGCATCTTGAATTCGGCTTCAAGTTCTTTCCGAAAGAATACAAGCCGCTCTATCGCCGCTCGAACCTGCGTCTGGGCAATGGCATTGACATCGATATGAAGCCCAATCAAGCCCATCAGGAACTCCACGCGTATGCCACGCTGGAGGAGCATACGAAAATCATCGCGTTCGAGCCGCACATGCACGCGCCGGGAGTGCGCATGTGCCTCGAAGCGATCTGGGGCTACAACATCCAGACGCTCAACTGCACGGGATACGACCACAACTGGGTCAGGGGGTATGCGTATGCGGACGATGCCGCGCCGCTGTTGCCGAAGGGTACCATCATCCACGTCATCGGTTTCTTCGATACCACCCCCGCGAACAAGAACCTCGCGGAGTCGAGAAACTGGGCGGGAGGCGGCCGGCGGTCGGTAGCGAACATGTTCATTGACATTGGCTATTCGGTTGCGCTCACTGAGGAACAGTTCCAGGCTGAGATGGCCAGGCGGCGAGCCAACATGAAGAGCAGGAACGACTATGACATCGGCTGTCCGCTGTGCTGGGCTCCGCCGGTGGCGCCGCCACAGCGGACCACGACAGGCCAAGGGAACCAGTAATCATGCCGACCGGACTGCTCTGGCGTAGAAGGGGGCGGCTGTTGCTCGCCCTCCTGGCGTTGCTCCTGTTGGTCCAGCCCGCCAGCGCTCAGACCAGATTCACCTATTCGAAGGGCCAGAGCGTGTCGCCGGCGTACGAGGGGTGGATGCTGAACGAGGACGGGTCCTTCACTCTGTACTTTGGGTACATGAACTCGAACTGGCTGGAAGAATTCGACGTCCCGATTGGTGCCGACAACAACATCGAACCGGGGGGCCCCGATTACGGGCAGCCGACCCATTTTTACCCGCGGCGCAACCCGTTCCTGTTCACGATCCGCGTGCCGAAGGATTTCGGCGACAAGGAGTTGATCTGGACCCTCACGACCCACGGGAGGATGG
>CAZCEL010000702.1:0-1703 GCA_964497175.1 uncultured Bifidobacteriaceae bacterium | reverse complement strand
GTGCCTGCACTGCCATCAGGTGTGGCAAGGCTTGCGCAAACAAGCACGAAAGGAGAAACGCTTCGACCGGGAATCGCTCTTCGTCTATCCGCTCCCGGAAAACATCGGTCTGACTCTGGACGTAACCGATGGCAATCGCGTGCACGCCGTGGCTGCCGGATCGTCCGCCGAGCGTGCCGGTATTCGAGCCGGCGATGTGATCAGGAGCATTCAAGGGCTGAACACGCTCTCGCAAGGCGACGTGATGTGGGCACTGCACAGCGCCCCGGTCGAAGGCAGCGTGACGCTGCGATACATGCGCGGCCAGCAAACACAGACGGTCACACTGAAACTGGCCGCCGGTTGGAAGCACACCGATCTCACCTGGCGGCCGTCAATGAAGAAGGAAAAGAACAAGTGAGTCCGATTCTCTGACTTGAAACCCTGACACCGGCCGGGTGTGGCCGTCGCCAACTCAATGGGAAGTGCGCGTCCCGCTGGCTCAGGCCGCGTCAGGTGTGATGAACCGGCGGCGGACGTAGGCGGATGCTGTCGGCGGCATCGCTCTGTTGGCAAAGGTGCGATTGGCTGCCGATGCCGGCGAACTCGACGCCGATCGTGTTCCCCGACAGGAATAAAACGACGGCTACGACGATTGCGAAACGACGCAGCAGTGTACCCTCCTGAAGGAGATGGCCCGCCAACAAGGTCCGCTTCTCACGGGGGCCTTCTCGCGTGAGCGCGGCCAGCCGTCCCGCCGTGCCACCTCGCCGCTGCACGTCAACCCTCCGCTCCGCACCACGCTCTGAATCAAGAATGCCCGGCCAAATGAATAATCCGGGTTAATGCCGACAGAGTTTTGCCGTTAATCCCGACACGAGGTTTTGCCGCGCGATCGGGAACGTCGTGAAGCAACAACTAGCGTGACCGGCGATTCAGAACTTGAAGCTTCACGATTCGCTCCCGACTGATCTCCGGTGCCGGGTGACTCCGCAAGTGCTGCCCCGCGTCGTCCAGGAATAGCCACTCCAGCCGAAGCGGATCAAACGTCACATACGCCGCCAAGTCCGCCACCCGCGACAGACTCCAATGGCGTCGTTCCCACGTGGTGCTGTACGGCTGAGCCGAATGCGCCAACGTCGGGTACGCCTCCAGGCGACTGCGTCCTTGCACACTCGGATACGCTTCACGCTGGATGCGATCCATCTCGCGCAACCGCTCCTGAAGCTCGGATGCGCTGCGGCACGTGGCGGGTTCGGCCCAGCGGCGACCGGTCCCCTGCGAACGCTCGACCACGCCGTTGTCTTGCGGTCGTCGCGGCGGGTTCCACGACATCTCCACACCCAGGCCGATCAGCCACAACGCCAACTCCGGCGGCAGGTCACCGGCCGAACCCCAGGGACAGCCGTTATCCACGCGAAAACGCTGCGGCAGGCCCCACTGCGCGAAGCCGGCACGCAGTTCGTGTTGCACCGCCGTCGCGGGCACCTGATTCCATTGCCCGAGGGGGAAAAACCACCGGCCGAGTTTGTCAAAGGTGGGCTGGACTTGCCTACCGTTGGGGTAAGTCAGTTCCGTCCGATCGGAGTCGGACGACCACTTGGTGCCCGTGGTGTAACGGACTGTGCCGGTCGAGCCGATCTGCAGCGACTCTTCGAGCTGGCGCCCGAGCGAGTCGTATTGCTGCGTGACCACGGAAGACTGGGCGGTGTCGGCCGGGTCGC
>CAZCEL010000701.1:0-1725 GCA_964497175.1 uncultured Bifidobacteriaceae bacterium | reverse complement strand
GCCCGAGGGGCAGGTGCCAGCGCGCCAGGGTCCGGATTTCACGATCCGGCAGCCAGGCGGGCGGCCCGGCCGATTCAGGCCCCGGCATCAGCGCGGCGGGCAGTTCCAGGGCAACCGGCCGAGCGGCAACAGCCTTGGGCCCGCGCGCGGAGGCGGGCCGCGACCGCATGATGGACGCACTCCTCTGATGTCGCACATGACCAGACGCCACGGTCCTCCGCACAAACGATCCAAGTGATCGCCGGCGCACACGGCCTCGTCGTCGGCGTCGCCAACAAGCGGTCCATTTCGTGGGCGATTGCTCAGAAGGCCGCGTCGGCGGGCGCCAGGCTCGCCCTGACGTACGCCAGCCCGCGGCTGGAAGAAAACGTCCGAGAGCTGTCGGCGCAGCTGGACGGACCGCTGGTTCTGCCGTGCGACGTCACGAGCGACGAGCAGATTGGTGCGCTGGCCGAATCGCTCGAGCGCGAGTTCGGCGGCCTGGACTTTCTCGTGCACGGCGCCGCGTTCGCGCCGCCTGCGGAGCTCTCCGAGCGGTTCGTGCAGACCTCGCGCGAGGGCTTTCGGGTGGCCCTCGACGTGAGCGCGTACTCGCTCATCGCGCTGGCTCGCGCTGTGGCCCCTCTGATGAAGCGCCGGGGCGGGGGGAGCATCCTGACGCTCACGTACCTCGGGAGCCAGCGTGTGTTCACCAACTACAACGTGATGGGCGTGGCAAAGGCTGCCCTCGAGTCGACGGTTCGGTATCTGGCGAGCGACCTGGGCCGCGAGAACATCCGAGTGAACGCGCTGTCGGCCGGTCCCATCAAGACGCTGGCCGCCGCCGGCGTCTCCGGGTTCTCGGGCATCCTGCAGGTGTACCGCGACCGCGCCCCGCTCGGTCGCAACGTCGATCTCGGAGAAATTGCCGACGCGGCGCTGTTCCTGCTCGGCCCCCACTCTCGCGGCATGACGGGCGACATCGTCATGGTCGACGCGGGGTACCACGTGACAGGGATGTAGGGGCGACACTCCGTCAGCTGTTCCACTCCTCGGTTCGAATCCTGGACCTGGTCACGCCGATCTCCTCGAGCAGCGGCGGAATCTCCGCAACAAAGGCCGGCGGACCGCACACGAAGCATAGGGTCGCCGCATCGTGGACGAGCGGCTGCAGGTCCTGTCGGCCGACGCGTCCTCGCGCGCCGGTCCACAGGTCGGGGTCGGGAGCGCGGGTCACCGTCTGGTGCAGCTCCAATCGCCCCACGTCGGCCAGGGCCCGCAGCTCGCGCTCGTACGCAAAGTCGTCCGGGGTTCGCGCGCTGTAGAACAGGCCGAGGGCTTGATGGGGCACACCGAGCGCGTGCCGCAGCATCGCGCGCAGCGGCGCGATCCCTGTACCGCCCGCGATGAACAGGAAGTGCCGCTCGGACGGCGTGTCGGGAAACGTAAACCGTCCGATCGGTCCTTCGATGTCCACCAGCGCGGCCGGCTCGATAGCCAGATGCGGGCCCGGCTGCCCCTCGGCATCGACGCCGATCAGCAGTTCGAGCATCGCCTCCTGCAGGGCGTCCTCAGGCGGCGCCGCCAGCGAATAGGGCCGGCGATGGGGCTGGCCGTGGGCGCCGAGAAAGACGGCCTGCCCGGGGCGGTAGGGGAACAGCGCGCCGCCCAGATCGAGGCGCACGATGCGAGCGCGGGAGGTCGCAGCCTGAACGTCACGGATCGGCAGCGTCAAGCGCACGACGC
>CAZCEL010000700.1:0-1731 GCA_964497175.1 uncultured Bifidobacteriaceae bacterium | reverse complement strand
TGTCAAACGGCGTTGAACCTTGACCCCTGATCGGCGTGCAATGTTGACCCCTGTGACGATGCACGTTGGAGGTCGTCCAGGTAGTCCATGGGAGGGACCCGCGCGTGGGACGGCGCGCCCCTCACGCGGCTGGCGGCGGACCGCGCGTGGGAGGTCCCTGTGGACCCACCTGGGCGTGCGGGCCGCCGGAGGATCGGTTGCCCTCAGGACCGGTTCTTGAAGCGCCAGCTCTCGTTTCCGGTCTCGATGATCTCGCAATGATGGGTCAGGCGATCGAGGAGCGCGATGGTCATCTTGGCGTCGCCGAACACGGACGGCCATTCGCCAAAGGTCAGGTTGGTCGTGACGATGATCGAGGTGCGCTCGTGGAGCCGGCTGACGAGGTGGAACAGCAGCTGGCCTCCGGCCTGCGCGAAGGGCAGGTATCCGAGTTCGTCGAGGATGACGAGGTCGCGTCGGGTCAGTTGGTCGGCGAGCCGGCCCTGGCGGCCGGCGCGGGCTTCGGCCTCGAGCTTGTTGACCAGATCGACGACGTTGAAGAAGCGGCTGCGGGCACCGTCAAGGCATAGGCCTCGCCGAGCTCCGGCCAAGACCGCCGCCGGAAGCCGTGATCCGGGGTCAAGCACGATCCACCCTTGAACAGGACATCAGATGTGACATATATATCGTCTATCGTCGAATTACGATGAATGGAGATAACATGCCTGCTGTCAAGCTTCAGGATCGGCCCCCGTCCTCGGCGGCGCAGGAGGAAAACGAGAAGCTCGCTCTCCTCGCCAAGGCAATCGCGCACCCGGCCCGTATCGGCATCGTGCGCCTGCTGCACGAGAAACAGACCTGCATCGGCTGCGACATCGTCGACGAGATCGGGCTCGCGCAGTCGACCACCTCCGAGCATCTGCGTATCCTCATGGCAGCTGGGATCATCACCGGCGAGATCGAGCGCCCACGGGTCTGCTACTCGCTAAATCCCGTGGCTCTGGAACCGCTGAGGCGCTTTCTCGAAGCGGTAACAGAGGCGAAGCCTGCCGAGATGAAGAACTGATCGGATCTATCATTATGTCAACGTTCGAACGCTATCTGACGCTCTGGGTCGCCCTCTGCATCGTCGCCGGCGTCGCGCTGGGGCTTTTCTTGCCGGGCGTCTTCCACATCATCGGCAGCGCCGAGATCGCCCAGGTCAACCTGCCGGTGGCGATCCTGATCTGGCTGATGATAATCCCGATGCTGGTGAAGATCGACTTCGCAGCCCTCGGCCGGGTCAAGGAGCACTGGCGCGGGATCGGCGTCACGCTGTTCATCAACTGGGCGGTGAAGCCCTTCTCGATGGCGGCGCTCGGCTGGCTGTTCATCGGCTTGTTGTTCGCCCCCTACCTGCCGGCCGAGCAGATCCACAGCTACATTGCCGGGCTGATTCTGCTGGCCGCGGCCCCCTGCACGGCGATGGTGTTCGTCTGGAGCAATCTGTCGGATGGAGAGCCGCATTTCACGCTGAGCCAGGTGGCGCTCAACGACGCCATCATGGTGTTCGCCTTCGCGCCGATCGTCGGCCTGCTGCTCGGGCTCTCGGCTATCACGGTGCCCTGGGAAACCCTACTGCTCTCGGTGGGGCTCTACATCGTCGTACCAGTCGTCCTGGCGCAGATCATCCGGCGTCGAACCTTGGCCACCGGCGGCCGAGTGGCTTTGGAACGCCTTCTCGGCTGGCTGCAGCCGATTTCGCTGATCGCG
>CAZCEL010000699.1:0-1731 GCA_964497175.1 uncultured Bifidobacteriaceae bacterium | reverse complement strand
ACGCTCGAGTACGTGCCGGTGATCACGCCGACGATCATCGTGAACGCGAAGCCGCGCAGCACCTCGCCCCCGAACAGGAAGAGTGCCACCGCGCTCAGCAGCGTCGTCCCGGCCGTGATCACGGTCCGCCCCAGCGTCTGATTGATCGACACGTTGATCACATGGTTCAGGGAGTCGCGCCGCATGCCGCGCAGGTTCTCGCGGACGCGATCGAATATCACGATCGTGTCGTTGGTGGAGTACCCGCTGACCGTGAGAATCGCGGCGATCACGTTCAGGGTCATGTCGTACTGAAAAAACGCCAGGAACGCGAGCGCGATCATCAGGTCGTGCAGCGTGGCCACGACCGCACCGACTGCGAAGCCGAACTGATACCGGAACGCGATGTACAGCAGGATGCCGCCGAGCGACAGCACCGTGGCTGTGATGCCCTTGCGCGTCAGCTCGCCGCTCACGGTGGGACTGACTATCTCGGTCCCGACCACCTGAAACGCGCCCAGGTTCGCCTGCTGCAGCGCCGTGCGGACCGCATCGGCCCTCTCGCTCAGGGACGACCCGGTTTCCGCGCCCGCCTGCGGAACGCGGACCATGATCTGCCGGGACGCGGCATCGCCGTACTGCTGGACCACCACGTTCTGGCCCCCGAAGGTTCGATCGAGCGCCCCGCGCACCTGCTGAACCGACGGAGGCTGTTCGAACTGCGTGATCACGATCGTACCGCCGGCGAACTCGACCCCGCGCGGCAGGCCCCTGGTCGCGATCACCCCCACGCCGGCCAGGACGACGATCCAGGAAAGGACCATCGCGTGCCACCGCCAGCGCAGGAAGTCGATGTTGGTCTTCTTGAGAATGTGCATGGCCAGTGTCCCGGCTCAGATCGAAAGCGCCGCCACCTGGTGTCGGCGCGACAAGGCCAGCTCATACAGCGTCTTGGACACGAACGTCGACGTGAAGAGGTTGGAGATGAGCCCGACCGACAGCGTGACCGCAAAGCCTCGAATGGGCCCTGTCCCGAACTGAAACAGGAACGCCGCCGAGATGAGGGCCGCCACGTGGGTGTCCAGCAGCGTCAGGAACACGCGGCTGAAGCCCGCGTTAATCGAGGCGCGCACCCCCCGTTCGGCTTCGAGCTCCTCCTTGATTCGCTCGAAAATCAGCACGTTCGAGTCGACGCCAATCCCCATCGTCAGAACGAATCCTGCGATGCCCGGAAGCGTCATGACGGCCCCGACGTAGGCCATCAGGCCGATCAGGATGACCAGGTTGAAGACTAGGGCGATCACGGCGTTCACGCCTGAGAGCCGATAGTAGAAGAGCATGAAGAACACGATGAGCAGCATGCCGACCACGGACGCAATGACGCCTGAGCGGATGGAATCGGCGCCGAGACTGGGACCGATCGTCCGCTCCTCGAGGTAAGTCAGGCTGGCCGGCAGCGCGCCCGATCGCAGGATCAGCGAGAGATTCTGGACTTCCTCGGGGGTGAAGCTGCCCGTGATGCGGCCTTCGTTCGTGATGCGGGATTCGATGGTCGGTGCCGACTGCACCCGGTTGTCGAGCACAATCGCCAGCTGCTTACCGATGTTCTGGCTGGTCACGGTTCCAAACTTCCGCGCACCCTCGGAGTTCAGCGTGAAGCTGACCGCCGGCCGGTTGTTCTCGTCGACCGAGGCGCGCGCGTTACGAAGGTCCCGCCCGGTGACGGCTGGCACCCTCCGCACCTGGTAGTAC
>CAZCEL010000698.1:0-1736 GCA_964497175.1 uncultured Bifidobacteriaceae bacterium | reverse complement strand
TTGGGCGATGCCTTTGTGACGAAGCTCGATCCCGCCGGCTCGGCGGTGGTCTACTCCACGTATCTCGGTGGCAGCGACTCGGACGCCGTCACGCTCACCGAGATCGCCGTGGACGCCGCCGGTCACGCCTACGTGACGGGTGGGACTTTTTCCATCGACTTCCCGACGACGGCCGGGGCCTTTGATGAAACGGGCGGCGGCGGCGACGCCTTTGTGACAAAGATCCCAACGGCGACGATCGAGGGACTCGTGTCGGAGATGGCGACGCTCGATCTGAATGCGGGGCAGGCGAGCAGCCTGACCAGCAAACTGCAAGCGGCCCAGCGCTCGCTGGCGCGCGGGAATCCCGCCGCTGCGACCAACCAGCTCAATGCGTTCATCAATGAGATCCGGGCGCTGGAGCAGAGCGGCAGGCTGGATGCGGCAACGGCGGCGGGGTTGATCGCCCAGACGCAAGCCATCATCAGCCAGCTCTGAGTCTTCGACCAGAGCGCCAAGGATTCAATCTGGAGGGCGGCCTTCTGGCCGCCCTTTTTTTCTCGAGAGCCGACGTCCTCGTCAGCCTGCTCAGCGGGGCGTCAAACTCAACTCACCGAACGAGCCGGGGCCAGCCCGTCCTCAGCCCGACTTCGCAGGTCCCCTCGCCCGCAATAGGCGGCTTTCGCGTGCGAGGTGGCTCAGTCCCTGCCGGTCGCCCGCGTGCCTGAAGCGCGAGTGGAGGCGGGCGAAAGGGTGGCTGCATCAGCAATAGGGCAGCAGATGACCGGGCTAGACTGGAGCGGCTTCCACGACGCTCACGGCCGATTCGGGAGGAATTACACGTGTGAGACGAAAGTCGGCCTTGCTCAGCAGGGTCGTTGCCTCACGGCCGCGACCGGGTTCCTGTCGAACCGGCCGGGCTTCACTGCGAAGTTGAAGACGGCCGCATGGTAAGATATCCTTACATCCTTACCGTCATGATCGCGAAGAAAACATCGAAGAACCAACTGACGCTTCCCAAGAAAGCTGTCGAACGTTTTCCGGACGTCGAGTACTTCGACGTTCGCGTCGACGATGCCCAGATAACCCTTGTGCCGGTTCGCCCAGGCCACCTGCAGCAGGTACAGGCTCGGCTGGAGCAATTGGGGATTTCGGAGCGGGACGTCCGCGATGCCGTGGCCTGGGCGCGGCGGGGCAGGCGGGGCGCCAAGAGGTGAGGGTTGTCCTGGACACAAACACTGTTCTGTCGGCGTTACTGTTTCCTCGAGGACGCCTCTCGTGGGTGCGCGATTTGTGGACCGCCGGCCGAATCCTGCCGCTCGTCTGTAGCGCCACCGCTCGCGAACTAATTGCGGCGCTGGCGTACCCGAAGTTCAAACTCGGCGAGAGCGAGATCCAGACGCTGTTGGCAGCATATCTCCCGTTCACGGAGGCGATTGATATCAGCGACGACACCGTCGCAGATGTCCCGCTCTGCAGCGATCCGGACGATCAGAAGTTCGTACGTCTGGCGGCGATCGGCCGAGCGGACGTACTCGTGAGCGGTGACCGCGCCCTCCTGAAACTCGCGAACCGAGTCCCGTTCGCAATCGAGTCGGCGGCCGACTTCAAGCGCCGTTTCGCATAGGACTGTGCCGGTAGGTGTGCCCCTTTCACTTGCGGAACCGTGTCGTATGCGTGTCGGTCAGGTTCACCGAGCGCACAAGTAGGCGACACCACGAAGCGCCATCGCTGACACCGATCGCACGAGGCCGAGC
>CAZCEL010000697.1:801-1740 GCA_964497175.1 uncultured Bifidobacteriaceae bacterium | reverse complement strand
AGATCATGCCTAGTCTCGTGGGCTCGGAGATGTGTATAAGAGACAGCACACGGACTCTGCGCCTGCACGTGAAATAGATCCGACGCCATCGATCCCGCAAAGAACGACAAGAGCACTGTGGCCAAGGTTCGCAGCGTCATCGGTACTATCGACCTCCCACGAAAATTCGCTTGCCAGCGGTTCCGTACAGATTATCGTGAGCACTCGGAGGCACATGTCTCGCTTGTCCACGTTATTCATCCAATGATGCGTCGCAGCGTCTCGACGAGAGATAGGAGATTGCAGGAAGCGCGCTGGTCGTCGCCCACGGGCTTGCTGGTGCGGGTCACCAAGAAGCGACGAGTCGCGTGGATCATGGCTGCGGTGCGCTTCAGCCGATCCAGGTCTGCCACGGCAGGTGACGACGTCAGCTTGACCTCGATCGCCCAGAGCTCGTTTTCGACGTCCAGAACCAGGTCCAGCTCGTATTGATCGCTGGTCCTGAAGTAGTAGGCGTCGAACGGCACGCCACGAGCGGACATCTCGCCGATGACTTGTTCGATCACGAAGCCCTCCCAACTCGCGCCGACCCACGGTTGGGCGAGAAGAGCGCGCTCGTCGGGGACGTTGAGCAGCGCGTGAAGCAGCCCGCTGTCACGCCAGTAGACCCGAGGGCTCTTGACGAGCCGCTTCCGGATGTTGGCTTGATACGAGGGCAGGCGGCGGATGAGGTAGGCGCCAGCAAGATAGTCGAGGTAACTGTTGACCGTCTGGTAGGACAGACCGAGGCTCTGACCCACCTGGGACGCATTCCAGACCTGACCGTGCAGGGCCGCGAGCGCGCGCAGCAGCCGGTCGGTCGTTTGAGGCCTGGCCGGGAGGCCCCAGCTGGGGAGGTCGCGCTGGGCTAGCAACGTCAGATAGTCCCGCTGCCATTGGGGATACGCCCGTGGTTCCAGC
>CAZCEL010000697.1:0-791 GCA_964497175.1 uncultured Bifidobacteriaceae bacterium | reverse complement strand
GCGATTCGGACACCTGAACCATCAGCGAGGGCGACACAGACCCGAGGAGGAGAAACCGCCCCATTCGCTTGCGGTCCTGGTCAATCGCGCCCCGCAGGCGGATGAAGACCTCCGGCCAGGATTGGGCTTCGTCGAAAATCACGAGATCGTTGCCGGCGGCCAGGTCCTCCCAAGACAGGTCTGCCCGAAGACGCTCGGACGCCTGCTCCAGGTCGAAGTAGCTGCCACCAAGCGAGTGGGCCAGCGTCGTCTTCCCGCACTGGCGCGGGCCCAGGACGGCCACGGCCGGAGAGGCGGCCAGACGTTTCAGGACCTCCTGTCGGGCGTGGCGGTCGAGCATGGCTTCTTGTATTATAGAAACTAATTTCTATTTTACAAATCCATCTCCGGACGTCATCATCACGGGCGCCACGGCAGCCCCTGGCCGGTCCTGGCATCGTGCGCGGTGATGACGCAGGCGTCCGGCCCTCCTCGCGGCGTGCAGCTGCGCCCGAAAGGGCTTTGCCGTTGGCGACAATCGGGCCGGAGGTCTGATTGGCCGGGTTCGTTTTCTAATCGAGAACCTGGGTTTCCCAGACCAGCCGACCAGACGTTGCGTCGACGGCAAAGACGTAGCCGTCCATGCTGGTGTCGATGATCAGGTTGCCGTAGATGGCGAGGTCACGATTGGTGTCGGTCAGGCCCGCGAGGAGAGACTCCTCGATATCGTCCGGGACCTGCCGCCGGTACTCTCATATGAGATCGCCTGTGGCTGCGTCGATCGCCTGGATGACGTCGCGCGGGTTCGGCAT
>CAZCEL010000696.1:0-1746 GCA_964497175.1 uncultured Bifidobacteriaceae bacterium | reverse complement strand
ACTTCACGGATACCGATAACGAGTACAAAATTCTCGTTTGGGACCCTATAACGGTCTAAGGAACCGTGATCCCCATTGGCACGATCGTCTCACCCCAGTGCAGATGAAGAACCGCCTCCTTGCCCTCGACGACGGGGAAGTAGAACGCGAGCGTCTCCACGTGCATGCCCGCCTGCGGGATGATGGTGACGCGAAGCGCGTCATGCTGCTCGCCTGGATAGGGCGTGTGGAACACGTCGGCGGCCTTGCTGAAGATAACTGTCCAATCGGCGGCACCTGGGATGGCCCAGATACTGTACTTGCCCGCCGGGAGCGGCTGTCCCTCCAGCATCACATTCCGGCTGAACTCGATGGCGGTGGCCTCGTCGGCGCCAGGATTCCAGACCTGACCGAAGGGGACGAGGGCCCCGAAGAGCTCGCGTCCTCGCGCGACGGGCCGGTTGTAGACGACCTCGATGTCGGTCGTTGCTACTCGCTGCATGACGCGGCCATGCTGGCTGCGCTTCACCTGCTCGAGGGGGATGATGCCGGGATCAGCCGCCGGCGACGCGTTCGCCGCGGCCTGCGGAGTGTCGCGCGGGGCGGTGTCGGGCGATCCAGCGCCCTGACACGCCACCAGCAGCGCGAGCGGCACGACGAGGACCGATCTGCTGACAGCCATGGTCACACCTCGGGGAAGTGGTCGTTTGGTCGTTGGTCGTTGGTCACGATACCTACTCGCCCGTACAGGTTCAAGAGGTTCAAGAAGTTCGACAGATTCACGGGACTCTCTGAACCTCTTGAACCTCTTGAACCTCCTGAACCTCTTGAACCCCTTGAACCCTGTCTGGTGTCGTGAGCGAGACCGCGATCAGCGACGCGATCGCACCGAGCGCCGCCAGCATGAGGAAGGGAATGGCGTACGAGCCGGTGGTGTCGAAGATGAGGCCCGCGCTCCAGGGTCCCAGACCATTGAAGATGCCGGTCACCGTCGTGTTGACACCCGCGGCGATCGGAAAGGCCCGCGGCCCGAAGAAGCTCGCGATGACGACCGGCACGCTCACGAACGCGGTGCCGAAGCCCAGCCCCAGCAGCACGACCGACAGGTAGGCGGCGGCCTCGCTCGACGCGGCGAAGACGCCGATCATGCCCAGGGCCTCGGTGAGCAGCGCCGCGCCAAGCACCACCTGCGGTCTGACGCGGTCGCCGATGCCGGCCAGCACCCGCCCGCCGATGCTGACGAGCGCGAGCGTCGAGACGAAGCCCGCGGCGGCTCGGGGCGAAAAGCCGCGATCCTGCAGGTGGAGGTTGAGGTGCGCGACGGCAACCGCCCACGGGACAGCGTATGCGACCGCGCAGACGATGATCAGCGGGAACTGGCGCGCGCGAATCGCCTCGGCGGGCGTCCAGTCCGACTGCCAGGATGGCTCCGTCGCCACAGCGGCGCCCCGCAGCCCGCCCGGCCGAACGATCGGGGGGTCGCGCACCAGCCACACGGCCAGTCCCGCGAGCACGAACGAACAGCCCGCCGCCAGCCGCCATCCGGCGCGCCAATCGAACTGGTCCAGTACGTAGGCGTCGGCCCGCGCCACGAGGGCCCCGGCGATGCCGCCGGCCGTGAAGATCACGCCCGTGGCCAGGGCCCGGCGCGCACGGAACCAGTGCTGCGCGAGCGTCTGGCAGGGGACCACCGTCGAAAACGCGACCCCGGCGCCGGTGAGGAGCGAGAACGTCAGATAGCACGCGGCCGGGCTGGAGGCGCGGCTC
>CAZCEL010000695.1:0-1751 GCA_964497175.1 uncultured Bifidobacteriaceae bacterium | reverse complement strand
GTGACGCGACCGACGTGGGCGCCGAGCCTGATCTCGGCGCCCAGCGCACGCGCGGCCCCGGCCAGGCTGTCACCGAGCGCTCCCATACCGCCCGGCGGCATCGAGCCCGGCGCAATGGGCCTGCCCTCGCCCGCGCCGCGCAGCAACAGCGTAGCCGCGCTGCCCGAGGAGCGCGGGCCGAGGTACGCTCCGAATACGCCGTCCGCCGCAATGGTGGCCGACAGTGGCTCGCTGTCGAACCACTCGCCCATCAGGTCTGCCACGGGCATGGGAAGCCATCGGAGCAACCGGTACGCATCGGTCTTTCCAAGTGCCCGGAATCTGCGGACCGTCCTCAGGAGCGACGCGATGTCGGCGGCCGTGGTTCGGTCGATCTCCGGCGGCGGCGCAGCGATCAACGCCGAGATCACCCCGCCGATCCGTGCGACACTCTCCAGGAACCGCGGGTAGCGTTCACCGTCGCGCGGGGAGCATCGTGCAATCTCTTGCACGGCGCGAGCGGTGTCGGCCCACAGCGTGAGCGCGTGTCCTCCGTCCCGGGCCGGCGCGCACACCAGGGCATCGGGCCGGCTCATCTTCAGGGGTCCGGCGGAGGGACCGAGAGCACGAAGCACGCTCGGGTGGATTGCGGCGCGATGCGCGAGTGTCGGGCAGTGGTACCCGGGAGCGATCTCCGACGTCGTCGCGCAGCCGCCGACGCGGTCAGAACGCTCGAGCACGAGCGGCTTCAGGCCGGCTTTCGCGAGCAGCGCAGCCGCGATGAGGCCGTTGTGCCCGGCGCCGATGATGACCACGTCACGCGTCACGGTGGGCCCCCGTTCTCACTGCCCGTGCCCGAGGATCCGGCGCGCGGCGTTTCGTCCAGGCGCGCCCATGACGCCGCCACCGGGATGCGCGGCCGACCCGCACATCCAGAGATCGCGAATCGGCGTGGTGTAGCGCGCCCACCCAGGGGCGGGGCGCAGGAAGAAGAGCTGATCGAGCGTCAGCTCACCTTGGAAGATGTTGCCCTCGCTCAGGCCGAACTCGCGCTCGAGGTCGAGCGGAGTCACCACCTGGCGGTGCAGCATCATGCGTCTGATGTTGGGGGCGTACTCGGCGATGGTATCGATGACCGCATCGCCGAAGGCCTCCCGCTGCTCGTCCCACGTGCCGCTGGCCAGATGGAACGGCGCGTACTGCACGAAACACGACAGGATGTGTTTGCCGGGAGGTGCCAGCGACGGGTCGGTGAGCGTCGGAATCACCATGTCGATGTACGGCCGCCGCGAGTACTCCCCGTACTTCGCCTGGTCGTACGCCCGCTCCATGTAGTCGACGCTCGGAGAAATGGACAGCGCGCCGCGGAGGTGCGCCCCGGGACCAGGGAGGCACGGAAAGTCCGGAAGGCCATCGAGCGCCAGATTCACCTTGCCGGACGAACCGCGGAACTTGTACCGCTTGACGTCGTCGACAAAGTCCGCGGGGAGTTCCCGCTCGCCAATGAACTTGAGAAAGGTCGTGCGCGGGTCGACGCTGGACAGCACCACGCCGGCGTCCAGCTCGTCGCCATTGGCGAGCACGACTCCGACCGCCCGCTGCGCCTTGACGCGGATGCTCGCCACCGGGGCCTCGGTCCGGATCTCGGCGCCGGCCTCCCTGGCGGCAGCCGCAATCGCCAGCGAGATGCCCCCGGTGCCGCCGCGCGAGAATCCCCAGGACCTGAACGACCCGTCGATCTCGCCCATGTAATGATGCAGCAGGACGTACGC
>CAZCEL010000694.1:0-1760 GCA_964497175.1 uncultured Bifidobacteriaceae bacterium | reverse complement strand
ATCCAGGACGTGATCGACGGCTGGGGGATTGTGCGCACTTCCCTACCTCCGGCGTAGACGCCAACCGCGGCGGACGAGCGACGACACGGGTACGCTCGGGCGGGAAGAGCGGATCTGGAACCATGTACGATCGTAGCGGCCCACCGGATCTGCGCAACAGGACGCCGTCCGGTCTCCACATATGAACAGCGCCGCGGCGAGAGTCACCGCGGCGCTGTATGTGAACGACGTCCTTGGCGGCCTACGGCGCGGGCGTGCAGTCGAACATGAACTGCGCGCGCACCATGCCGATATCCGTGGCATCAATCTTGCCGGAGCCGTTGGGAGACGCGGCCGGAGAGTCCAGGTCAAGGATGCGGCGATAGCCCGTCCCGGGAAGCGTCGCCTCGTCGCCGAACGCCGCGCGCACCATCCCGATATCCGTGCCATCGACCTTGCCGGAGTGGTTCACGTCGCGGAAGTCGCGGCGGACCGTATCGCTCAGGCCAAGGGCCGCCTCTTCGTCCGATGTGCAGCCGCCCATGCCTCCGGCACCGAAGGCGAGCGGCGGCGTCTGCGAGGGCGGTCCCGGCCGGCCCTTCAGGTACGCGACGCCGTCGCCGTCCTCATTATTCCGGGCTTCGGAGAGACCCACGTAGTACTCGGGGCCGTCGCAGCCGACATCTGCGGCGCCAAACGGGTGGCCCGCAGCGGCCCATCCGGGACCCGGGCAGACGCCCTGTCCGTCCGAGTTGGGGTCCATCTCGCCCGTCATCCCGTCTCCATCGAGATCACTGGCGAACCCTGGCCCGCCGACGCAGATCGCCGGACCTGGCGGGCCGGCCATCAACGGAAGTCCGGAGCGCGCGCAGATGGTGCGGCGGAGGATCTCGAGGTGGATGTTCAAGCCGTCGGCATCGCCATCGAAGATCGTAGGCTCGTCCATGCCGGCCGGGCCGCCGGGCGCGCCGCCGTCGATGTCATCGTCGACACCCGCATTCGCGAGCTGTGGCATGCTCGGGCCCGCGGGGATCGGCGGCCCGACCGCGCCGAAGGGCGCCGGGCCCGGGAAGTAGATCCCCGTTACGCAAGCACCGACCGGGTTGATGCAGACGGGGAGGGCGGTGCCTGGCGGAGCACCCACTGAGACTCCGGGCACCGATCCGGCTTCGCACTCCTTGCCGTCGAAAACGCCGTCGCCGTCGGAGTCGGCGACAACCGGTGAGGTCGCAACCATCAGCGGACCCGCCGGCCCGGGGCCGAAGAAGGCGACCGCCTCGGCGAACGGACGGCACACGAAGCCGCCCTGCTCGCCAGGCATAACGCCCGTGGGATCGAGGTCCGTGTAACCGATGTAGTAGCCGGCCATCTCAGCCGTGTCGAGAATGCCATCGTTGTCGTCATCCAGATCGCACGTGTCGCCGACGGCGTCGCCGTCGGTGTCGGTCTGAGCGACATTCCCGAGCAGGGGGCAGTTATCGACCGCATCGGTTCGGGCATTGCCGGCTGCGTCGCCGTCGGTGTCGGCCAGAGTCGGATCGGTCAACAGCGCCATCTCTTCGAAGTCGGTGAGACCGTCGCCGTCGGTGTCGGGCGTGAGCACCGCAGTGCCCCACGCTCCTTCGACCATGTCCGGCAGACCATCGACATCTGCGTCTGCCCACAACGCGACGCCTGCCGGACAGGCCGCGCCGCCGGTCGGGATGCACTGAACATTCCGCAGGACGCCCGCCGGTACGGCGACGCCCCGTTAAGCAAGGGTAACGACCTTAACCACGACG
>CAZCEL010000693.1:0-1770 GCA_964497175.1 uncultured Bifidobacteriaceae bacterium | reverse complement strand
ATGTCTGGGTGGCGGGCGCACCGAACGCGGGCACACCGCAGGGCCGCGGCGTTACGCTTGCGTGGACCCCGTACCGCGGAACCGCCCCGGTAAGAATCGACCCCGCGAAGCCGAAGATGGACGCCGACGGGAAAGCGAGCGTAAGGGCGACATTCAGTGAGCCCGGTGAGTACGTGCTGCGGGTAGAGGCGCTCCTCGGCAGCAACGAGTTCCACTGCTGCTGGACGAACGGATACGCGCAAGTGAGCGTCAGCGCGGCGCCGACGCAGGGTCGGTGAGATCTCAACGGAACAACGCCGGAGGGAGCCTGTGATGACTCAAAGGGAATCGACGCACGAGGTCGGGAGGCGACTTGCCCCGGTCGCACTGGCAGCGACGCTGGTCGCTGTCGCCGCAAGCTCCATTCTGATGGCACAGGCGAGGCAGTCCGCCTCGGCAGCGCCCGCGGTCACCTTCGCCAGGGACGTCGCGCCGATCTTCCAGGAGACATGCGAGATCTGCCACCGGGCCCAGGGCATGGCGCCCATGTCGCTGGCGACCTTTGCCGACGTCAGGCCGTGGGCGCGGTCGATCAAAGCCAAGGTCGTCGACCGCCAGATGCCGCCGTGGTACGTAGACAAGACGGTGGGCATCCAGAAGTTTGCCAACGACCGCTCGCTGAGCGACCAGCAGATCGAGACGATCGCGAAGTGGGTCGATGCCGGGGCGCCGTTGGGCAACGCCAAGGACATGCCTTCCCCCCGGCAGTGGCCGGCTGGTGACGTCTGGCAACTCGAGTCCTACTTCGGGCGGCCACCCGATATCGTTGTCCGATCCGAGGAGTACACGATGCCAGCCGTTGCCCAGGATCGGTGGTGGGACACGATCGGCGAGCCGGCCATTCCCGAAGAGCGGTGGGTCGCGGGCACCGAGACGCGTCCCGCGTTGCCGTCGCGCAAGGTCGTGCATCACGCCACGACCAAGCTGTACCAGCAGGAGCCGAAGACGGACTCGACGACGAGAGACGATGCGGCCGTTGCCGACGGGAATCGCGGCAGGTCGTTCTCCGAGTGGGCGGTCGGCAAGAATGGCGAGCTGTACGTCGAGCAGGAAGCCGGGCACCTGTTCCGGGCCGGTGCGCGCATTGGATGGGACGTTCACATTTCCGCTTCCGGAAAAGACACGCCGGTCGTCGTGGAGACAGCGTTCTGGTTCTACCCGAAGGGCCAGCCGCCCAAGTATCGGGCGCAAATGACTCCGCTCGGCTACGCCTCGTCGCGTAATCTGGAAATTCCCCCAGGAACGATCTCCCGCCAGGAGGGGTATCAGGTGATGCGTTCGGCCGCCATCCTGATGAATTTCCAGCCGCACATGCACATGCGGGGGAAGGCGTTCTCGATGGAGGCGATCTATCCCGACGGCCGCGTCGAGATGCTGAACCACGTGAGCCAGTACGCCTTCAACTGGCACATCAACTACATCTACGAGAAGGACTCTGCACCGGTCCTGCCGAAGGGGACCGTCATCAAGGTCACGGCCTGGCACGACAACACGGCCGCGAATCGGGCGAACCCGGATCCGACCCAGTGGGTGACCTTCGGACAGCGCAGCGTCGACGAGATGATGCACGCGAACGCGGTCATCGTGCCGATCACGGACGAAGACTACGAGCGGATCACCGCGGAGCGGAAGCAGCGGGCCATGAAGGCTGCGACACAGAATCAGTAGGCAGTCGCGACCTTTTGATGCGCGCGAGGAGGGGGCCGGGTTAGTATCGGAAGGATGCTGACG
>CAZCEL010000692.1:0-1775 GCA_964497175.1 uncultured Bifidobacteriaceae bacterium | reverse complement strand
CATTCGAAGACCCGGACGGCCAAGCGCCGAACCCACGACAGTCTCGTGGCGGTGGGGCTGAGCGAGTGCCCGCACTGCCACGAGCCGAAGCCGCCCCACCGTGTGTGCCCCAACTGCGGGTACTACCGGGGGCGACAGGCGAGAGCCGTCGACGAAGAGTAGCGGCATGATCTGGATTGCCGTTGACGCCATGGGCGGGGACGCCGCACCTGGGCACATCGTCGACGGCGCGCTCGCGGCCGTGCGGCATTTCGATCTGGGCGTCGCGCTGGTCGGCCCGTCGGCCCGCCTTGAGGCTGAGCTGGCCACCCGTGGGGGAGCCGACGCCGCGCGGGTCCGTGTCGTTGGCGCGGACTCGGTCGTCGAGATGGCCGAGTCGCCCTCGGCGGCCCTTCGCCGCAAGCCGACGGCGTCGATCAAGGTCGCAGCCGAGACGGTCGCCCGCGGCGACGCCGCGGCGCTCTTCAGTGCGGGCCACACGGGCGCGTCGGTCATGGCCGCATACGGGGCCTTCGGGATGTTGCCCGGTGTCGGCCGCCCGGCGCTGGCGGCGGCCGTGCCGACCCGGGAGCGTCCGGCCATCCTGCTCGATGTGGGCGCGAGCGTCGAGTGCCGTCCGCAGCATCTGGTCCAGTTCGCGGTCATGGGCAGCGTGTACGCCCGCGTCGCTTTCGGCATCGAGGCCCCGCGCGTCGGCCTGCTGTCAATCGGCGAGGAGGAGACCAAGGGGAACGAGCTCACCCGCGAGGCCCACCGCCTGCTGAGGGCTTCGCCGCTGTCCTTCATCGGGAACATCGAGGCGCGCGACGTGTACAGCGGCGCCGCCGATGTGATCGTCTGCGACGGCTTCACGGGCAACGTCGCGTTGAAGATCAGCGAGGGTCTGGTCGACGTCGTCGATAACCTGCTGACGGAGGAGCTATCGAGGACGGTGGCGATGCGTGTGGGATCCCTGCTGACCCGACGCGCGCTGCGACACTTCCGCCGGCGCGTCGACTCCTCCGAATACGGTGGGGCGCCGCTGCTTGGCGTGGCAGGCATCGCGATCATCGGCCATGGACGGTCGTCGGCCAAGGCCGTCCGGAACGCCATTGCCATGGCCTACCGGTTCGCCTCGGGCAGCTTCATCGAGCGACTCGAACGGAATATCGCGGCCGCGGCGGTCCCTCACCATTGATTGCCTTCATCTTTCCAGGTCAGGGGGCGCAGAAGGTCGGCATGGGCAAAGCCCTGGCCGAGGCGTTCTCCGTCTGCCGGGACACGTTCGCCGAAGCGGACGCGGCTCTGGGGGCACCGATCTCCCGCATGTGCTTCGAGGGGCCGGAGGCCGATCTCGCGCTCACCGAGAACACGCAGCCGGCCATCCTGGCGGTCAGCACGGCGGCCGACCGGCTGCTGGTGTCGAACGGCATCCAGCCGTCCTATGTGGCGGGTCACAGTCTGGGCGAATACTCCGCCAACGTGGCCGCCGGCACAATCTCGTTTGCCGACGCGCTGCAGCTGGTTAGACGGCGAGGTCGTTACATGCAGGAGGCTGTACCCGTCGGCAAGGGTGCGATGGCGGCCATCCTCGGCCTCGATGCCGAACAGGTTCAGCAAGCCTGCGAGGAGGCGGCCGAGGGCGATGTCGTGGCTCCCGCGAACCTGAACGGGCCAGGGCAGATTGTCATCGCGGGCGCGCGCGATGCCGTGGCGCGCGCGTCCACGCGCGCCAGGGCGCTCGGCGCCAAGCGCGTGATGTCGCTGTCGCTGAGCGCGCCGTTCCACTGCGCGCT
>CAZCEL010000691.1:0-1776 GCA_964497175.1 uncultured Bifidobacteriaceae bacterium | reverse complement strand
GCGTCTTCGACGATCCGAGGCTCTGGCACATCGGCAACGGCAAGCCGGATCTGATTGTGTCGATGCCGAAACCGTTCAAGGTCCCCTCGGTCGGCGCCGACGTGACATTGGAATTTCTGGCCGAGACCGGTCTCACCGAGGATCGCTGGATCAAGGAGATCGAGACCAAACCAGATCCAAGGAGCTTCGCTGCCGTCCATCATGCCTCGCTCGACATCGTCGAGCCCTGGGCCGGGTTGGACGCGACACGCGAAAACTACGGAATGGGTGGGCCAAGGAGCTTCCTGAGCGAGTACGCGCTTGGCAAGAACGCCGACGTTTTCCCGCCGGGCACGGGCCGGCTGCTCAAGGCGGGGTCGAAGATCAACTTCAACATGCACTACTACTCGATCGGCGAGGAGGTCGAGAACGTCACGAGCGTGGGTATGGTCTTCTATCCGAAAGGCCAGGAGCCCAAGAGTGCCGTGATCACGCAGCACATCGGCGACACCAGCGATCTCGACGTGCCGGCCGGCAGCGTGTCGCGAGCCGACGGCTACACGGTCCTGAGCCAGCACGCACAGCTCGTCATGATTCAGCCCCACATGCACAGCCGCGGCAAGCGCCAGTGCACCGAAGCCATCATCCCGATGACGACCGGCGAGGTGTCCAGAGGCAACGGCAGCAGGACACAGCGCACGACCCTGAACTGCATCAACTTCGACATGAGCTGGAACATGGCGTACACGTACCAGGATCACGCGGCGCCCCTGCTGCCGAAAGGGACGATCCTCCATATCACGTCCTGGTACGACAACACGCAGTCCAAGTTCAACCCGAATCCGAAGAACTGGGTGGGCAGCGGCTCGCGCTCGGCGGACATCATGAGCTTTCAGTGGCAAAGCTTCTTCTACCTGACCGATGAGGAATACGAGCAGAAGGTGAAGGAGCGGGCCGCGCGCGCACGATCGACCAGCGACCAGAACCAGTAGTCGACGGTCATGTCAGGCGCGGCAACCCGACGTGTTCGGCCGATCACATGCGCGCTGGTGGGCGTACTGCTCGCGTTCGGCGCGGCGGGCGCCACGGGCGGCCAGACCCCCGGAGGCATCCGGGATTGGGATGACGGCATCAAGTACGCGCGCGGCCAGACCGTCGTCCCGGTCTACGAGGGATGGGTCGCCAACCCCGACGGGACGTTCAGCCTGGTGTTCGGGTTCTTCAACCGGAACTGGGAAGAAACGGTCTTCGTACCCGTCGGTCCCGACAATCGGATCGAGCCGGGAGCCGCCGATCGAGGCCAGCCGACCGTCTTCACGCCCAGGCGAGGCCGGAACCTCTTCGAGATCGTCGTGCCCAAGGACTTCGGCAACAAGGAAGTGATCTGGTCACTGACCAGCCGCGGCAAGACCGAGAGGGCATTCGGCTCATTGGTTCCCCAGGAAGTGCTCACGCGGCGCATGGTGCTGGCCGGCGGATCGCTGGCCGCCAACGCGGCGGCTGGCGACGACGACACCGGCGACGAGCGCAATCCCAACCAGCCGCCCACGATCACCATGGACCCGGTCCAGCCGGTGACGCTGCCGGCGCGCGGCACGCTCGGCGCGACAATCGCCGACGATGGCCTCGCGACGAACCCGCTCCTGGCGGGATCGCGGCGGCTGCTGCGCGTCCACTGGACCACCTATCGCGGCCCCGCGCTCGTCGCCTTCGGGCCGGAGACGAGCGAGTTGTCCAATCCAAAGGGCGGCAAGGTGACGTCGACGGCTACCTTCACAGCGCCGGGGACGTACGTAC
>CAZCEL010000690.1:0-1791 GCA_964497175.1 uncultured Bifidobacteriaceae bacterium | reverse complement strand
ATACCCGAGGAATCCGTGGGTGCCGACGAAACCAGACAGCACGGCGTCAGCGCCCGCGATGTGTCCCATGCAGTTGCCGTTCACGAAGCGCTGCTGAAGATCGGCCGTGATGATGCCGAGCCTGGACCTGAGCTCGAACAGATCCCAGCGGTCGTGGCCGAAGACGCGCAGCGGCGGAGGATCCTGGCCGCGCGCAAACGGATAATCGTCCCTCGTCAGCAGATTGATGAGCGTCGTCTTGCCCGCGCCGTTGGGGCCCAGGATAGCCGTGTGCTCTCCCTCGCGAATCGAAAGAGACAATCCGTCCAGCACTCGGACACCGTCCTTGACCACGACGACATCGTCAAGCTCGAGAAGATGGGGCGGAGCCAACGGCCGCGATTATAGCAATGGTGCCCGAGAACCTGTTTCGACGCGTACAATGGCTCGTGCACTACCGGCTTGGCGCCACTCGGGCGCAATAAACGAAGGAAACACAGGAGGACGCGGTGGTCACAATCGGATACCGGCTGATGATTCCGGGAATCATGCTGATCGCCTCCCTGCTCCCGGCCGCGCCCGCGGCCGCGCAGCAGGTGGAGACCGCCGCCACCGTGGCCTTCACCGAGGGGCCAACCGTGGACCGCGACGGGAACGTCTACTTCACCGACCTCGTCAGCCAGCGGATCATGAGGCTCGCCCGCGACGGCGCCCTGTCGGTCTTCCGCGAGCCGAGCAACGGGGCCAACGGCCTGCTCATCGATCGGCTCGGGCGTCTGATCGCGTGCGAGGGCGCCGCGTTCACGCGGCCCGGCATCAGCTTGAAGGGCAAACCGCAGGTGACGAGCACGGATCTGAAGACGGGCAAGTCCGAGGTCCTCGCGGACAGCTACGAGGGCACGCCGCTTCAGGGACCCAATGACGTGACGATGGACGGCCGGGGGAGGCTGTATTTCACGGACCTTGCGGGGGCCGCCGTCTACCGGATTGACGCGCCGGGCAAGCTGGCGCGCATCCTCGCGGCGCCGGACATCGAGCGCCCCAACGGCATCCAGATCTCGCCGGACGACAAGACGCTGTACATGATCGAGGCCAATCAGGCGCGGGGCGGTGCGCGCATGATCCGCGCGTACGATCTGCAGGGCGACGGCACCGTCCGCAACATGCGCGTGCACTACAATTTCTATCCCGGCCGGAGCGCGGACGGCATGAGCATCGACACGCAGGGCAACCTGTACGCGTCGGCCGGAATGAACCAGCTGCGCGGAACCTCCGAGACGCTCGCGAACAAGGCGGGCGTTTACGTGATTTCGCCCCAGGGCAAGCTGCTGAGCTTCATCCCCGTCGTCGAGGACTTCATCACGAACAACGCGTTCGGCGGACCCGACATGAAGACGCTGTACATCACCGCCGGCAAGACGCTCTACAGCGTGCGGACCGAGATCGCGGGGCTTCCGAGGTAGGAGGTGAGGTATGAGATCCATCCCGATCGCCGGGGTTGCCATCGGATGGCGACGGCCTCGTATAAGGCGCGGAAGTGACCGCCCGCGGCCTCACCAAGCACGCCAGGCGTTGAGGGGTGTAGGCTCGCTGCGATGATCACGGGCCGCCCGCCACGCCCGACCTTGCTCGTCACGCTCTCGGCCGCGGCGTGTCTGGCGCTTGCGGCGTGGCAGCCCGCCACCGGGCAGGCTCGAGGCACCAGGCTCGTCATCCTCGGCACGGGGACGCCGACCGCCGACCCCGACCGATCGGGGCCGGCCCTCGCCATCGTCGTCGGACGCGAGGCGTACCTCGTCGACGCCGGTCCGG
>CAZCEL010000689.1:0-1801 GCA_964497175.1 uncultured Bifidobacteriaceae bacterium | reverse complement strand
ATCGGCGACGCTCCTGGGGGTCATGCTCTTCTCGTTCGTCGTGCTGATCCACATCCCCAACCTCGCAGCCAATCCCGCGAGCAGGTTCGCGGTCGCCCTCGTGCTTCGAGATCTTGCGTTCGGCGCCGGCGCGATCGCGCTCTCCCGCGCCCATCGCGGCGACTCGCAGGCCAGCGGCTCACGGAAGCTGGTTGCGATGTCACGCGTCGCCCTTGGAACAGTTGCGGCCGTCTTCGGGGTGGAGCACTTCCTGTTCCCCCACTTCGTCCCGGTCGTCCCCCTCGCGCAGCCCCTCCCGTCGTGGATGCCGTTGCAGCTGGTCTTGGCCTACGTGACGGGTGCCGTCCTGGTCGTGTCCGGGGTGAGTCTGGTCGCCAATCGCATGGCTTGAACCGCCCCGGGTATTCCAGAGAGCGAGTTATGTGACTGCCGCCACTGGGGCCTGCTGATGATACGCCGCCTCGTACTCTGCGGGCGGCAGGTAGCCAATGGGCTCGAGCAGGCGGTGGCCGTTGAACCAGCCGACCCACTCGAGCGTCGCGAATTCCACATCTTCGATGGTGCGCCACGGTCCGCGGCGCCAAATCACCTCCGCCTTGAAGAGCCCGATGACCGATTCGGCCAGGGCGTTGTCGTACGAGTCACCGCGGCTGCCGACCGAGGGCGCGATGCCGGCTTCGGCGAGCCGCTCGGTGTAGCGGATCGAGAGGTACTGCGTCCCGCGATCGCTGTGATGGATCAGGCCGTCGAGATCCCCGGCTCGCTCGTAGAGCGCCTGCTCCAAGGCGTCCAGGGCCAAGTCGCTGTGCAACGAGCTCGACACGCGCCAGCCCACGATCCGCCGCGAGAAGACGTCGACGACGAAGGCCACGTAGGCGAAGCCTCGCCAGGTCGCCACGTAGGTCAGATCCGCGACCCAGAGCTGATTGGGGCGCGTCGCCGTGAAGTTGCGCTCCACCAGGTCCCGGGGGCGCTCGGCGAGGGCCGACGGCGTCGTCGTCACACGGAAGGCCCGGCCACGGACCGCCCCTTGCAGGCCCATCTGGCCCATCAAGCGCTCCACGGTGCAGCGCGCCACCGCGATGCTCTCCCGGTTGAGTTGCTGCCACACCTTGCGCCGACCGTAGACCTGGAAGTTCTCCTCCCAGACGCGACGAATCTCGACCGCCAGCGTCTCGTCGCGCTGCTGCCGCGCCGGTCGCCGCGAGGGATCGACGGCGCGGCCTCGGTGGGTGTAGTAGGTCGCCGGGGCGATCGGCAGCTGGGCGCAGATCGACTCGACCCCGTACGCGGCCCGGTGGGCGTCCACGAAGGCCACCATCACCTCGCTCGGCGGTCGAGCTCCGCCTGGGCGAAAAACGCCGACGCCTTCCTGAGGATCTCGTTGGCGCGTTTGAGCTCCCGGTTCTCGCGCTCGAGATCCTTCAGCCGCTGGCGCTCCTCCGTCGTCAGGCCGGGACGAAAGCCGCCGTCGCGCTCGGCCTGCCGCACCCAGCGCCGCAGCGTCTCCCCTGTGCAGCCCAGCTTCTCGGCCATCGAGCGGATCGCCGCCCACTGCGATCCATGCTCCCCTTCGTGCTCGCGCACCATCCGCACGGCGCGCTCTCGGACTTCTGGTGAGTACCTACTCGGTCGGGCCATGGGCTCCATCCTCTCAAGGAATGGGCCCTCCAGGATTCCCGGGGCGGTTCAGGGTGCAGGAGACCCGAATGTGACGCCAGCTGACAAGTCGCTGCGAAGGACGCGGGCCTGCGGCCCGCGCCGGTGAGCTCCGGAGCCGTCAGACGACCGTGCATATGAC
>CAZCEL010000688.1:0-1809 GCA_964497175.1 uncultured Bifidobacteriaceae bacterium | reverse complement strand
CGTGCGGCGGGTCGCCACGGGATCGGGGGCCGACAGCTCGCCACGGGCCAGGCTGCGTTGGAGCGCGGCGAGGACCTTGCCCCGAAACAGCGCGCCCAAGACGCGGACGGGGAAGAGATGGCGCTGACGGGCAGGCCGCCAGCGGCGCCGGTCGTCGCTGAGACCGCCAGCGGTCACGATGCAATGGACATGCGGATGAAACTCGAGCGCGCGCGTCCACGTGTGCAGCACGGCCGTGATGCCGAGCTCGGCCCCGAGCCGCTTCGGATCGTGTCCGAGTGCGAGGAGGGTCTGGGCCGCGGCGCGCAGGAGCAGCGCAAACACCTGCCGCCGATGCGCGCGCGCGAGTGCTCGCAGGGAGGCCGGGAGTGTAAAGACGACGTGGAAGTAGTCCACGTCGAGGACGCGCGCCGTGCGCTGCGCGATCCAGCGTGCTTGCGCCAGGCTCTGGCACTTCGGACAGTGCCGATTGCGACACGAGTGGTACGCGGGTCGTTCGAAGCCGCAGTTCGAGCACACGTCGAGGTGGCCGCCCAGGGCGGGCGTCCGACAGATGGCGATCGACCGCAGGGCGTGCCGTTGCTCGCGAGAGAGCGCCTGCTGCTGGCGGACCGTCGCCCCATGGGCCCGCACGATCGTCGCCACCTCGAGCCCGGGCGTGGGGCGGGGGGAACAGCAGCCGGCGCGCACGGGGCGCGCCACGACGGGCCTACGATGCTGCGGACGGGGCGATCGCCAGCGCGTCGAGCGGGCTCGCCACCGTACCGACGTGTTCCCGCGAGACCATCACGTAGCGGGCGGTCGTGCGGATCGATCGATGGCCGAGCAACACCTGGATGACCCGGATGTCGGTCCCCGCTTCGAGCAGATGGGTCGCAAAGCAGTGGCGCAGCATGTGGGGATTGACCCGCTTGCGGAGCCCCGCCCGGCGCGCCGCCTGGCGCACCACACGAAAGACGGCCATCCGCGACAGCGCCTTGTCCGGTCGCGGACTCGGAAACAGGTACGGTCCGGATGGCGGCCGCACTCGCCAGTACTCCCGCAGCGTCACCAACAGCCGCGGGCTCAGCATGACGTACCGATCGTTACCCCCCTTGCCCGCTCGCACGCGAATCAGCATCCGCTGGCTGTCGATGTCGGCCGGCAGCAGGGCACACAGCTCGCTCACCCGCAGCCCCGCCCCATAGGCGACCATCAGCATCGCGCGGTGCTTCGGCCGACTCACGCCGGTGATCAGCCGCTCGACCTCGGCGGTGCTCAGGATCTCCGGCAGTCGCTCGCTCACCCGGCGGGGGTACTGGATGCGCTGCACCACGGCGGGGCGCTCCAGCGTGACCCGGTAGAGGAAATGGATCGCCGCGACGTGCACCCCGTGCGTCGAGCGGCTCACGCGCTTCTCCCGGACGAGGTGATCGAGAAACGCGCGGATCTCCGCTTCCCCCAGCGCTGTCGGCGAGCGGCGATGATACGCCACGAATCGCTCGGCACACCCGAGGTACATTCGCTGTGTGACGGGGCTCAGACCCCGCAACCGCAGATCGACTGCCATCCGATCTCGCAACACGCCCATGGACTCGCTCCCTTCCGTCGTCGCACTCGGACATCGAGTGTCGACGCGGAACGGAGCGTATCTTGGCGGCGATGACCAGCGGCGATCGGGAGCGACGATCGTCAGCCGAGGTCGGCCAAAGTCGGGGTGCCGCGATCACCTCATCGCCGCTGCCGCAGAGCGGCTTCGTTCAACGCCCGTTCTCAGACCTTGGCCCCCCTTGCCGTCACTCTACTTCCGTAAGGAGATTTCGGTCGTCC
>CAZCEL010000687.1:0-1817 GCA_964497175.1 uncultured Bifidobacteriaceae bacterium | reverse complement strand
GCAGGTTCTTGAGGACCTGCAGGGCCTGCTGCACGATGGCGTGCGACGGGCGGCCCTTGATGTCCACGACAAAGCCGACGCCGCACGCGTCGTGGTCGTTGGCCGGATCGTACAGGCCGGCCGGTGAAAGATCTGCGGCAGCGGGTCGATGGAGCTGGTCGTGCATGGGGACGGCCTTCGAGAAAGTGCGTGTAGTTATGACCGATGCGGACCTAGAAGTAAAATACAATCATAGTATCCAACTGATGACTTTATTGGATAGGTCGGCGGGATGACCCCCGAGGACCTGATGGCCGTGGCTCTCGAAGAGGCCGTCCGCGGACGCGACGCAGGCGAGGTGCCCATCGGCGCCGTCGTGGCCCTGGGGGACGAGATCATCGGCCGCGGATTCAACCGGCCCATCAGTACCGCCGACCCGACAGCGCACGCCGAGATCGTCGCCCTCCGCGCGGCGGCCGCCCGGCTGGGCAATTATAGGCTGACCGGCGCGACGCTCTGCGTGACCCTCGAACCGTGTCTGATGTGCGTCGGGGCCCTCGTGCATGCCCGCGTCGGTACGTTGATCTACGGCGCCGCCGAGCCGAGGACCGGTGCCATCGTCTCCACGGTCCGCGGAGGCGAGCTGCCCGGGCACAATCACCGCTTCGAGGTCGTCGGCGGGGTGCGCCAGGAGGAGTGCCGGGCGCTCGTGCAGGAGTTCTTCCGGACCAGGCGCCCGACGAGGGAGGACTGACGGCTACAGGCGGAAGAGCCTGTTGATCTTGACGATGAACGAGCGGTTCCTCAGACCGGGAAACCGCGGCGTGAACGAGTCGCGCTCCTCGTTGAACACCACGAACAGCTCGCTGCCCGGCTGATACTCCCAGCGCAGCCGTGCGTTGGCGCTGATCAGCCTGGTGGTCGAGTTGAACTGCACCAGCGCGCTGACAAACATCAGCGGCGTGACCGTATAGGTCACGCGCGAGCTGACCAGCTTCGTCGTGAAGGTGCCTACCGGCAGATCCACCCAATTGAGCGAGACGCTCGGCTCGACCGAGAACTGGCGCGTCACCTCGACCCGGCCGCGCGTGTAGCCCACGGTCGTGCGATCGCCTCCGAAGAAGGTGCCGCGCTCGAACTCGAGAGTGCCGGCAATGGCGCGCTGCTGGCCCATGAAGTAGGAGGCTCGGGCCAGGCCGAAGCTGTAGGGACCCGCCGGGATGGTGACGCCGGGCGCGATGGGGAACCCCTGTTCGAGAAACTCGTACGAGTCGGTGTAGACGAGCGTGAACCGATCGCTGTTCTGGAACTCGATCCCGAACTCCCCTTTGGTCTCGCGCGTCTCGAGGCGCCCGCGCCCGTCTTCGATGTACGCCATCGAGCCGATCCACGAGAGCTTGCGGACGGTCTTCGACGCGCGCGGCCGGGGGCTGAACCTGAAGAGTCCGAACGTGCGGTACATGTCGTCGCGGCGGACAAACCCCAGCTCGGGGTTGAAATTGTCGCCGACCACAAGGCGCTCGACCTGCACGCCGTACCGGTCGCCCAGGTAATCGAGCTGGGCCTGGTAGCTGACGTTGTCCTGGTCGGGCAGGGCGTCGGTCCGCGTTTGGGCCCAGTACATGTTGATGCTCAGATTCGTGAAGAACGCAAACGTCGCGTCCACGCCGTAGAGCTCGTTGGTCCCTTCACCGCGGCCGGCGACCGAGCGCGAGCGTCGGGTAGAGATAAGGCCGATGCTGCTTCGGCGGAGAATGTCGCGCTTGACCCGCAGGACCGAGAAGTTCGTCGCCGGCGTGGCCGACACCGTCTCGTCGTCAGTCTGGGCGCGCTCAACA
>CAZCEL010000686.1:0-1824 GCA_964497175.1 uncultured Bifidobacteriaceae bacterium | reverse complement strand
CGCCGGTCCGCCGATTCAAGTACGTGCGCTGCGGGGTGTGGTCGTTCGGCCGGGCAGTCCTGCTCGGCGACGCCGCCCGATGCTGCCCGCCCTACACCGGCCAGGGACTGAACGGCGGGTTGCACGACACCGCCTCGTTCGTCGCCGCGCTCGACGCCACCGGGCGCGACTGGCACCGCGCCGCGGCACTCTACGAACTCGAACGGCGCGAACACTGCCGGCGCGTCGAACAGCTCACAGCAGCGCATGGCCGATGTTTGCACAGCGGCCAATTCGGGAGCTGGAGTTGGCGGTTGCGGGATCGTGTCGAGCGCATTGCGGAGCGGTTCCTGAACTATCGGAGCACGTACCAGCGCGTCGTGTTCGACTCCGTGTTCCCCGACGCAACGTCCATGCACGCTTTACTTGAACCTCTGGCGCGCAAAGGAAACTCGCGATGAACCTATTGAAGCTATCCATTGTGTCGCTCTCCGCGAGCGAGCAGTCGGTCGGGCGAGTCTGCACCCACGCCCTAAAAAGCTGTTGGCGTTCCACCGGGCACGATGTGGACCTGTTCGACATCCGCTCGCTGCCGCCCGTGTGGGTGGACAACCGCGGGCTGGCCGCACTCCCGCCTGAGTATTCGGCCGTCGATGCTGCGCTGCGTAAGTCCGACGGTGTGGTGCTCGTGCATCCGATCTACTGTTACACGGCTTCAAGCCCGGCAAAGGCATTTACCGAAATCTTCGGCAATGCCTTCGAAAAGATGCCCGTCGGGATGGTCGTGGCGGCCGGGTCCATACGCAGCCACCTGGCGGTGGGCGACCTGATGCTGAGCATGATGTTCGAGAATGGCACGGTCTGCTTTCCGAAGTCGGTCATGGCGACGAAGGATGACCTGGACGACGGTACGCCGCGGCCGGAACTCGCCGCCCGGCTCCGCGGCTTCGGCGAGGACTTTGCCCGGTTCGCACAGGCACTGCAGGCATACCGGAACACGGGACGCCCGCCGTCGTGACGCCCGCCGTCGTGACGGATTCCATCACGTTTGCGTGTAACTGACTCCAATGACCGTTTTTCAACGAGGTGAAACATGAAACTAAGAATCAACGGCCCAACCCGAGTGGTGTTCAAGGTCAAGAGCTTTGACCAATGCCGCGCGTTCTACGAGAAGCAGTTGGAGCTTCACGTCGAGCGCGAATGGGACCGCGGACCAGGCGATCGAGGTGTGGTCTATGAGTTGGGGCCAACCCATTTGGAACTGATCGAGGCGGACCACGATCCGACCGGCGACGACACGTACCTCTACATCCCGGTCGAGGACGTGGATGCAACCTGGGAATCCCTGTCCGAAACGGCCCGCGTTGTCGCCCCAATTGCTTCGCAGCCCTGGGGGCACCGCAACTTCATGATCATGGACCCTGCCGGAGTGAAACTCAAGTTCTTCACTCCTCTGCCGCCGACGCCGTAGGAGCGATGCACGGCTAACGGAGGACCGTGGGCGGGGGCTGGGGCCGTGCTGGAGCGGGAACCTCGACTAGCTGAAACCGAGATCAATTCCATGGCACCGTTCGATCGGATGTACAAGTCGTTCGCGATGTTCTCGGCCGCCGCCGGACGCCGGAAGAGCGAGCCGTTCTACCAGATGTCGGCGGGGGCGAATTGGCTCCCCGCCAGCCCCGCCATCATCCGTTGTCTCCATGCGGAACTCGACAGCGGACTGACCTACCGCAACTATGGCCGATCGGCGGGACCAGTCGGCGTCACGGACGCTCTGGAGCAGGTGGAGTTCGTACAGAACTCCGGCCGCTACCGCCCGGCAGTGACCGTGACGAACGGGACTAC
>CAZCEL010000685.1:0-1825 GCA_964497175.1 uncultured Bifidobacteriaceae bacterium | reverse complement strand
GTACTCGCCGTCGCCGGAGTGGAAGGAGAGGAAGCCCTCGCGCGGCACGTCGAGCCCGGCGCGCTCAATGAAGTCGGACAGCAGGACGCCCCGCCAGCGAGCGATTTCGTACCAGTTGAAGATCTGACAGACGAGCGGCGCCGCCTGTTCGTACACGTGCAGGCCGTCTACGTCGCGCCAGCGGATCTGCCTGGTGCGCAGGTCTTGCCCGCGCACAGCGATGGCGACGTCTTCGAGCGCCAGCGGGGCTGGCGGCTCGAACATCGAGATGACAGGGAAGGGGTCGGCCTCGAAGTCGAGCAGCGCGAACTTGTCGGCGAACTTCGGGGGCCGGATGTCGGGCCGCTTCGCGGCCTTGCCTGCTGGCGGGGTGACTGGAGTCGCGAACGTCGTCATGAGCGAGCACCCGCCGCGGCGAGTTCGCGCCTGGCGGCGGTACCCTCGGTCAGCAGCGCCAGCAGCCGGTCCTTCACTTCCAGGAAGCGGTTTGTGCGGACGACGGCCCGTCGTTCGCGCGGGCGCGGGATACCCACTTCGACCACATCGCGGATGGCGGCCGCGGGACCGTCGGTCATCACCACCACGCGGTCCGACAGCAACACCGCCTCGTCGATGTCGTGCGTCACCATCAGCACCGTCTCACACTGGCGGTCGGCGCTCCACAGGTCAATCAACTCGTCCTGCAGGGAGCCACGCGTCAGCGCGTCGAGAGCCCCGAACGGCTCGTCGAGCAGCAGGAGCTGCGGCTCGACGCCGAAGGCCCTGGCGATCGCCGCGCGCTGCCGCATGCCGCCGGAGATCTGGCTGGGCTTCTTGTGGCGGTGCTCCCACAGCCTGACGCCGCGAAGGACACGCTCGACCGTTGCCGCGCGGCGGGGATGCTCCCCCGCCAGCGAGCCGGCGAGGACGACGCCGACCGCCACATCGACGTTGTCGTACACCGACAGCCACGGGAGCAGGCCGTGGTGCTGGAACACCATCGCGCGGTCGGGGCCGGGCTCGCTGATCGGCCTCCCTTCCAGCGACAGCATCCCGGTCGTTGGCACGCTGAGCCCCGCGACGAGATTCAGCAACGTCGATTTGCCGCAGCCGGAGTGCCCGATGAGTGTGACGAACTCACCGCGCCGCACATGCAGGTTGATGTCGGTGAGCGCGTCGTACGCTGACCGGCCGTGTCCGAAGCGTTTGGAGACGTGTTCGATCTTCAGGTATTCCACGTCACACCATCTCGTACGCGGTGCGGTTCGCGATCCATGTAATGCCCCGGTCGAGGATGAGGCCGACCATGCCGATGAGCAGCAGGGCCGAGATCACCTTCTCGAGGTTGAGCGCGTTCCAGCTATCCCAAACGAAGAATCCGATCCCCGTGCCGCCGGACAGCATCTCGCCCGCGACGATCACCAGCCAGGCGATGCCGATGCTGAGGCGCAGGCCGGTGAGCACGTACGGCAGGCTGAACGGCATCACGACGCGCGTCAGGTATGTCCAGCGCGAGAACTGGAACACCCGCGCGACCTGCCGGTCGAACGCGCGCCGGGCACGGGAGGCCAGGCCCCGGGGAGGCGGAGCCTCGGGCGGACGGGCCGACGGGTCGACCCAGTGCGCGGCGAGCTGGCGCAGCGCCTCGAGCTCGCGCCCGAACAGCGGGTGGGCCACCGGCCCTTCGGTCGAGAGAACCGGCTCGAGGCCGGCCTCCGCGATCAGTCGGGCCAGGAGGTCCGGGTGGTAGAGGCGGACGTGCGTCTCGTCCGCCCAGTGGGCCTCCAGGTGGGCGTGGAGGGCGCGCGCATTCGGCGTGACGATCAGGAGCCGGCCTCCGGGGACG
>CAZCEL010000684.1:0-1827 GCA_964497175.1 uncultured Bifidobacteriaceae bacterium | reverse complement strand
CTCGACCCCGTCGGAGATCATCGGCTGGACGACCACACCCTCGCCGTCATCCGCATTGAGGGCCCCAATCGAGGCTCCGAGCGTGGTGAGGTCGCGGAAGGCCGCGCGGACTGACCGCTCGGAGGCGAGCCCCACCTGCACGCCACCGGCGTCGCTCTTGTGCAGCAGTTTCCGCGTCTGCAGCTTGGCCACGACAGGGAAGCCGAAGACCCTGGCCAGCGCCGCTGCTTCGTCAGCGCCGCGGGCGAGGACGGTCGGCAGCATCGGCAGCCCGAAGGCGTTGAGCACGCGGCGCGTTTCTTCGGGGGTCAACCAGTCGTCGCCGCGGCTCTCGAGAACCGCACGGCACAATTCCCGGGCCTCGATGGGCCGGATGTCGTCGAAGTTCCAGACGAGCGCCGGCGGCTGATCGCGCCAGGTGACGTAGTGAGCGACTTTGCCCAGCGCGCGCACAGCGTTCTCGGGGAATGCGTACGCGGGAATCCGTTCGGCGGGATTCACCTGCAGCGGCCCAACGATCGTGGGGTCGGCCATCACACAGGCCAAGACCGGCTTGCCTGTCGCGCCGCCCTCCCGGGCTGCGGCGATCCCGCGGCAGATGCCGCCGAGGATCTGGTCGGCCGTCCGCCGCTCGACCGGCGTAAAGATGGCGATCAGCGAATCGACTTCCTCAGCGGCCAGCGCAATCTGCACCGACTGACGGTACTGCTCGGCGCCGGCCGAGGCGATCATGTCGAGCGGGTTCGAGATGTTCGCCTCGGGCGGCAGCCACGGGGCCAGTCGTTCGCGCGTGGCCGTCGAGAATGGAACGATCTCGAGCCCGGCGCCGTCGCAGGCGTCGGCCGCGAGGATGCCGGGGCCGCCCGCGTTGGTCACGATGGCGACCCGGCGCCCGCGAGGCAGCGGCTGGGCGTCGAGGCAGGCGGCGATGTCGAACATCTCATCGATGGTGTCCGCCCGGATGACGCCGGACTGCTGGAAGAGCGCGTCGACGGCGACGTCGCTCGCGGCAAGCGCCGCCGTGTGGCTGCCCGCCGCCCGCGATCCCGCGCGCGTGCGTCCGGCCTTGACGGCGATGATCGGTTTGCTCCGGGCGATGCGCCGCGCAATGCGTGAGAACCGCCTGGGGTTGCCAAACGATTCGAGGTACAGGAGGATGACGCCCGTTTCGGCGTCTCCTTCCCAGTACTGCAGCAGGTCGTTGCCCGAGACGTCGGCCTTATTGCCCACGCTGACAAACGACGAGACACCGACCTGTCGGGTCCGTGCCAGCTCGAGGATAGCGACGCCGAGCGCTCCGCTCTGGGAGAGCAGCGCCACGCGGCCGGCAGGAGGCATCACCGGCGAGAACGACGCGTTGAGCCGGACGTCCGGGCTCGCATTGACGAGCCCCATGCAGTTGGGGCCGACCATGCGCATGCCGTAGTTGCGTACGCGGTCGACGAGCGTACGCTGCAGCGCGCGCCCCGCGTCGCCAGCTTCCGCGAAGCCGGCCGAGATGACGACGAGCGATTTCACGCCGGCGCCGGCGCAGGCATCGACGGTTCCGAGCACGGCTTGCGCCGGTATCGCCAGCACGGCCAGGTCCACCCCGGGCGGCAGCTCACCGACGCTCGCGTAACATCGCTGTCCCTCGATGTCCGACGCGGCCGGATTCACCGGATACAGCTGTCCGGTGAATCCCGCCTGGCGGACGGCATCGAAGATCCGGCGCCCCAGCCTCGACTGATCGCGCGAGACGCCGACCACCGCCACCGACTTCGGCGCCAGCAGAGGCCGGAGCGAGGCGGCGGTCACCGCGCGATCCCGTGCTTCAGCCGCCCGGAC
>CAZCEL010000683.1:0-1844 GCA_964497175.1 uncultured Bifidobacteriaceae bacterium | reverse complement strand
CCTTTACCGCGCCGTCGACACTCACCTTGATGTTCGCGGGCTTCAGGTCGCGGTGGATCACGCCGTGCTCGTGGGCCGCCTCGAGCGCGTCGGCGATCTGTCGCGCGATCGGCAGCGCCTCCTCGACGGCGATGGGGCCCTGCGCGATCCGGTCCGCGAGCGTAGGACCCTCGACCAGCTCCAGCACGAGCGCCGTGACCCCGGGCACCTCCTCGAGGCCGTAGATAGCCCCGATGTGCGGGTGATTGAGCGAGGCGAGCGTCTTTGCCTCGCGCTGGAAGCGGGCAACGCGCCCGGGATCGGCCACGAACCGCTCGGGCAGCACCTTGATCGCGACGTCCCGGCCGAGCTTCGTGTCGCGCGCCCGGTAGACTTCCCCCATGCCGCCGGCGCCCAGCAGCCCGATGATTTCAAACGTGCCGAGCCGCGTGCCGGTGGATAGCGTCATCGTGCGATCGCGCGGCTCGACCGAGCCTCGACCGGCGAGTCTGGCGCGTCACGGCAGATTGTAAGGGACTGGCGGCTCAGGGACGCCGCCAATCGACAGTGTTCGGTCACCGCGTGGCATACTGGCGGCAGGAGACAACTCGATGGCCGACAACGACCTGAAGGCGGAACTCGAACGACTGCGGGCCGAGAACGAGCGCCTGCGCGCCCAGCACCGTCGAGGCATCAGCTTGAAGGTCAGCGAGAAGGGCGGCGTCTCGGTCTACGGGCTGGGCCGGTTCCCCGTCACGCTCTACAAGGAGCAGTGGGTCAAGCTGCTGGCAATGGCCGACGACATCCGTGTGTTCATCACCGAGCACGACGCCGAGCTGAAAGCCAAATCCGACGCGTAGACACCGCCGGGCGAATCTCCGAAAGGCACTGGGCCTGGCCTCCGGCGTGGCTGACGAATCGGAACCCGGAGCCGTCCGCGTCGGCCGTCCCGTCCTGATTCAGCCAAGGATTTCATCGATCGAGAACGACACCGCAGGCAGCCGTTGCGGGGAGATCACGTCACCGCGACGACGCGTGTAGACCGTGCGATAGTTCCCTGCCACCGGATCGGTCCGAACAACCAGGCTATCCGCCGTGACATCGAGCAGCCAGTATTCGGGGAGTCCCGCGCCAGCGTAGAGTTCCGCCTTGACGCTGCTGTCGTACCTGATCGTGGTGTCCGAGACTTCCACGACAAGCAGGACTTCGCCCGCGGAGGGGTGTGCTTCTGCGTAGAAGTCGTCCCTGGGCTCGAGTAGCGCCAGGTCCGGCACGGGTTCGGAGTGGTCGTCGATCCGGACGGGATTCTGGACGCTCACGATGACCGACTCGCGGAGCCGCGAGGTGAAGAGGCGATTCAGACGGTTCACGCGGCCGCTGTGCGCGGCACCCGGTATCGTCATCTCGATGATCTCTCCACGGACGAGCTCGAAGCGCGCCGTCTCGGGAAGGATGCCGACGTCCGCTATGCGGTGGTACTCGTCGACGGTGAAGAGTTTCTTGCCGATGGCTTCAGGGGACATCGTCAAATGACAACTGCCAACACATTATGACTGATCACGGCCGCAGGGCAGAGGATGGTCCTTGTTCCCGTGTCCAGAACAGCTTGCCATCGCGAAGGACATAGGAGCAGGAGCGGCGACGCTAGGCATTCCGACTCCGGTACCAATCCAGCGTGTGGCGAAGCCCCTCGTCGAGCGGCACGAGCGGGGTGTAGCCGAGCAGCGCGCGTGCCTTCGTGATGTCTGCCTGGGAATGCGCGATATCCCCCGCGCGCGGCGGGGCCAGGATGGGCTCGAGGTTCGTGCCGAGGATCCGGTTCATCGTCCGCAGCAGATCGTTCAATGAGATGCGGTCGCCCGTTG
>CAZCEL010000682.1:0-1844 GCA_964497175.1 uncultured Bifidobacteriaceae bacterium | reverse complement strand
GGGACGAAGAAAGGGACGCTCTTTATCTATCCGCCGCAGGCGGATTTAGTCCAACACGTGAATGGAGCCGACGCGCCGCTGAATGCCGGCGGCGCGCGGCTCATTCACAACGTTAGGCGGATCAGGGGCTGGCCATGTCCAATTCGACAGTAGCGGATCAGGTCGTTCAGAAGTGGTACGCACGGCCCGTCTTCTTCGTATCAGACCTTCAAGTCGCCCTCGGGTTTTACATCGACAAGCTGGGTTTCGGGAAGAAGTGGCATGAAAGCGACGGCAAGGGGACGGTCTGTCAGGTCGATCGTGGAGAGTGCGAAATCATCCTCTGTTGAAGATCCAGAGCACCACGACAAAGGCCGCCTGTTCGTCGAGCTCACTCGGGATGGGATCGACGAGCTTCGCCGAGAGATCTTGGAGCGCTCGGTGCCTACTCAGAAAGCGTGGTGGGGTTACGACGTGATCCGGATCACCGATCCTGATGGGAACGAGTTGCTCTTTCCTCTTGACGAGACGAATGATCGGGAGCGCCAGAAATGAGACCGCCTAACACCTATCAGCCCTCCCCTCGTCAAGGGCGCGGTGGACTGCGGGCGAGTCGATACAATCGTTGGCGCCGCTCGCGGCTGAGCGGCCAACCGTTGGGCGGACGGGATCCGGATCGGGTCATCGACAGCCTTTCATGACCACAACAGTGTTGCGGGAACGTGCTTGCATCGTCGGCGTTGATCCGCGACCCGGGATAGAGCGATCACAGACCGGCCGCTCTGAGCCGACGCTGCATCCGCAGGTAGCTGAACCAGAGGTAGCCGGCGAGAATCCAGCACACCGCGGACCGTGGTTCCTCGCGCAACATGAAGAACCGAATACCGTCGGCCCCGAAGGTGAACGACAGCGGTATCAGCGTAAGAAAGATCGCAAACGCAAGGGTCCAGCTTTGGCGGCGGATTACGGCACGGGTCCGCCTGACCGCCTCGCGCTCCTGATCCGGCGCCATTGCCGGCTGGCCAGCAAGCACGGGCTCGCTGGGCCCGCGTCGAGCGGCTTGGACTACAGAGGCGAATTCGGGATCCCCACGCAGGAACTCGTCCACGAGAGCCTGCGTGTCGGCGCTGGCCTCGCCGGACAAGTACGCTGGAAGCAAGTCTGTGATTACGTCGCGGGTGATGTTCATGGCTACTGCTCCGTTCTTCGGCACCACGTGAGCAATCGCACGCGGGCCCGGTGGACTTTGACCTTGACGGCTGCTACAGACAGTCCGAGGATCGACGCGATTTCTTGGTATGGCATCTGCTCCTGGGCGTGCAGAAGCAGCGCTGCCCGGTCGATCTCCGGTAGGCGACCGAGCGCCTGGAGGACGTGACGGGCCTCATCCCTCACGATTGCCAGTTCCTCGGGACTCGGTGCAGGTGTCGGCAACGAGACGTCGAGTTCCGTCTCGCGGCGTAGGCGCCGCTGACCAGTGAGGTAGAGGTTTCGGGCGATGGTCAGCAAGTACGATTTCACCGTGGGCGTGTGGATCTGACCTGGCGCGGTCCAGAGGCGGACGAACGACTCCGCGGTGATGTCATCGGCAAGCGCCGGATCGCCGGAGAGATAGAGTGCGAACCGGTATACGTCCCGGGCATGTCGTTCGTAAATGCTGTGGGAATCCGCGATCATCGGTCCCTCGACGAATATACTCACCGGGGAGGCAAAGGTTACGCCGACATGGAGGCCGTTCGCTGCGTCGGAATGGGCAGTCGAAGCAGATTCGGTCTCCGACGTGGGGCAAAGCCAGCCATCTGATATGGCCGCCCAACAACGCGATGGAGCCGTCGGCGCGTGAACTGACGCTGGCGCGCCGCGGC
>CAZCEL010000681.1:0-1858 GCA_964497175.1 uncultured Bifidobacteriaceae bacterium | reverse complement strand
GTTTCAACACGCTCAAGCGTGACGGCATCGAGCTGACGGGCAACTTCACGGCCACGGTCAATGGCGAGCTTCGCGTCGGCGCGCTGGAGGAAACCATCACGGTGACGGGCGAAGCCCCGACGGTCGATGTCCAGAGCACCGCGCGGCAGCGGATCATCGACCGCGAGGTCATGGACGCGATCCCGTCGGGCCGTAACATCTGGGCCCTCGGCGCGCTTACCCCCGGGTTGAGCACGAACACGCCTCAGGACGTCGGCGGCGCCGTGATCAACGCGACCACCGGGTTTTCGGCCCACGGCGGCCGTAACAACGACGGGTGGACGTCGATGGCCGGGATCACGATGAACGCGATGGCTTCGCAGGGGTGGACGACGCGCCTGATCTACAACATGTCGAGCCTGCAGGAAGTCACGTTGGATTACTCGGCCAACACCGCCGAGGTCCCGACCGGCGGCGTGCGGATCAACATCATTCCGCGCGAGGGCGGGAACGCGTTCAACGGCACGTTCTTCGCGAATTTTGCGAACAACGCGATGCAGGCGGGCAACTTCACCGACCAACTGCGCAGCCAGGGCCTTCGGACGCCGGACGCCGTGAAGAAGCTGTGGGACGTCAATGCGGGGGGCGGTGGCCCACTCCGGCGGGACAAGGTGTGGCTCTACGTGTCGGGGTTGTACACCGGATCTCAGCTGGACGTCGCGAACATGTGGTTCAACAAGAACGCCAACAATCCAAACGCCTGGACGTTCGACCCGGACCTCAGCCGGCCCGCGTTCAAGGACACCCACTATCAGGGTGGCGATGCCCGCGTGACGTGGCAGATCTCACCGAGGAACAAGCTCGGAATTCTGATTGCGGATCAGAGCGGCTGCACCTGCGTCGGCGTGGTTTCCGCGACGGTAGCCCCCGAGGCCGACATCCGCGAGCGGTTCCCGATTCAGCGGCGGCAGCTCGCCGACTGGTCGTCGCCGGTCACGAACCGGCTGCTGCTCGAGGGTGGTTTCGCCAAGCACTACGGCCGCAGCATCCGGGTGCCGTCTCCGGACACGAGCCCGCAGATGATTACCGTCAACGAACAATCGACGGGGCTGCGGTATCGGTCGGCCGATAATTTCCGCAACGGACCGAATGAAAGCTGGAACTATCGGTTCGTGATGTCGTATATCACCGGCGCGCACGCGTACAAGGCGGGGTTCACGCACACCAATGGATACGAAGGGCGTGATACCAACGATGGCGGGCAGCCGCTGACCTATCGCTTCAACAACGGCGTCCCCAACCAGATCACGATGCGCGCCCTGCCGGTGTTCGGCCGCGTGGAGGTGCCCCACAACATGGGGCTGTTCGCGCAGGACAAGTGGACGTTCCGGCGCCTGACGGCAAACTACGGCATTCGCTTCGACTACTTCGCGAGCAGGTTTCCCGAGCAGCACGTGGGACCGGCGATTCTGACGCCCACCCGGAACCTCACCATCCCGGCGGCGGACAACCTGTCGTGGAAGGACATCAGCCCGCGTCTCGGCGCGAGCTACGACCTGTTTGGAAACGGCAAGACGGCGCTCAAAGTGACTCTCAACAAGTATCTGCAGAACGAGGCCGCCGGCTCGCCGCTTGCCGTGGACCCGAGCCCGATCAACACGCTCGTGAACAACACGAACCGATCCTGGAACGATGCGAACCGCAACTTCGTCCCGGATTGCAACCTCCTGAACCCGGTTGCCAATGGGGAGTGCGGCGCGATGGCCAACAGGGCGTTCGGCAACCTCCGGCCTGGCTCGACCTACGATCCCGACCTCCTGCGCGGGTGGGGCAAGCGGACGGCGAACTGGGAGTTCTCCGCCGGCGTGCAGCACGAAGT
>CAZCEL010000680.1:0-1859 GCA_964497175.1 uncultured Bifidobacteriaceae bacterium | reverse complement strand
CGGGCGCGTGGTCCCGACCACCTTGCCGAGGCGCAAGACGGTGATGCGGTCGGCGACGGCCAGCACTTCTTTCAATTTGTGGGTGATAAAGATGATGGATTTGCCCTGCGCGGCGAGCGACCGCACGATCTTGAACAACTCGCCGACTTCCTGCGGGGTGAGCACGGCGGTCGGCTCGTCGAGGATGAGGAGGTCGGCGTTGCGGAAGAGGAGCTTGATGATCTCCACGCGCTGCTGGACGCCCACCGGCAGGTCTTTGATATAGGCGTGCGGGTCCACGGCCAGCCCGTACTGCCGCGAGATGTCGCGGACGCGGGCCGCCGCGCGCCGCCGGTCCAGAAAGACGCCGCCCGTCAGCAGCTCCTCGCCCAGCATCACGTTTTCGGCGACGGTCAGGACCGGCACTAGCATGAAGTGCTGGTGCACCATGCCGACCCCGGCGCGGATGGCGTCGTTGGGGCTGTGGACTTTGACGGACTTCCCGCGCACGACCACCTGGCCCTCGTCCGGCTGGTACAGGCCGTAGAGGATGTTCATGAGCGTGGTCTTGCCCGCCCCGTTTTCGCCGAGCAGGGCGTGAATCTCGCCCGGCTCCAGCGTGAGCGAGACGCGGTCGTTGGCGAGCACGCCGGGGAAGTGTTTAGTGATGTTGTGGAGTTCGAGGACGGGAGGCATGGGAGCAGAATATACCATCGGGCTCCCGAAAAACAAAATCGGCGGCAGGCCGGTTTTTCCGCCCCGCCGCCGACTGGGTTGTAAGTGGAAGGTCACTTTCGACCTTCCACCTTTTACGGTTTGGTCTTGATCGTTCCGGCGATGATGTCGGCCATGATCTGCTCGAGATCGGCCTTGACCTGGTCGGAGACGAGCGAGTCGAGATCGTGGAAGGGGGCGATGCCCACGGCCCCGTCCGCCAGCGTTGCGCGCTGCACCCCGCCCGCGAACGTGCCGTTCACCACGGCTTCGACGCTGCCCACCACCGTCACGTCCAGCTTCTTGAGGATGCTGGTCAGCGTGATGTCCCGGTACTCCGGCGCGGTGTCGTACCAGTCGGCGTCCACGCCGATGATGTAGGCGTTGCCGCGTTCCAAGACCGCCGCGGCCGTGCCCAGGCCCACCGGCCCGGCCACCGGCAGGATGATGTCCGCGCCTTCGTCCATCAGCGTTTCGGCCATCCGCCGCCCGTCATCGGTGCTCTCGAAGTTCCCCGTGAACAGGCCGTCGTTCGCGGCGGTGCTCCAGCCGAGCACCTGCACATTCGCGTTGTTCTCTTGATTGTAGTAAGCCACACCGTTTTCGAAGCCGATCATGAAGTCCACGACGGGCGGGATGTTGATGCCGCCGAAGGTGCCGACCTTGCCGGTCTTGCTGACCGAGGCCGCCACGTAGCCGGCCAGGAAGGCCGCGTCTTCCACGGCGTAGGTCTGCTGCCAGACGTTCGTCAGCTCCGCCGGCAGGAAGCCCACGTCCTGGATCATGAACTTCTGCTCCGGGTTGGCCGTCGCCGCGGCCGCCGTCGCGTCGCCGAGCAGGAAGCCGACGGTCACGATCAGGTCACAATCGGATTGCAGGAACTCGTTGATGTTCTTCTCGTAGTCCGTCTGCTGCTGGGACTCCAGCACGGCTGCTTCCCAGCCGAACAACCTGGCGGCGTCCTGCGCGCCCTTCCAGGCGGTCTGGTTGAACGACTTGTCGTCCACCCCGCCCACGTCCGTCACCTCGCACACCTTGCCGGCCAACTCGGGCGCGCCTTTGGTGTTGATCGTCCCGGCGATGATGTCGGTCTTGATTTGAGCAAGGTCGGCTTTGATCTCAGCCGAGACGAGCGAGTCGAGATCGTGGAAGTGGGCGATATCCAC
>CAZCEL010000679.1:0-1864 GCA_964497175.1 uncultured Bifidobacteriaceae bacterium | reverse complement strand
ACGGCGATGCCGGCCGTGCAGTCGAGAAACACATTGCCGTCGACATCCTCGACCATGGCGCCGGAGCCGCGTTCGATGACCAGCGGATAGCCGCGAGTGTACGAGGGCGACACGACCGTCCGGTCGCGTTCGATCACGGCCCTGGCTTTCGGCCCGGGCAGAGGGGTTCGGATCGACGGTTCCATCACCGTGCGGCGCGTGGAGGGACGAACGTCACTTGGTCTTCCACCGGGTCCCCGACGGCGAGTCCTCGAGGAGGACCCCGCGGGCCGCCAGCTCGCTCCGGATCCGATCGGCAGCCGCGAAGTCCCGGCCTCGTCTGGCCGCGTGGCGATCCTCGATCAGCCGCTCGATTTCGCTGACGGGCACGGGAGGCTGCTCCTGCTCTGCCCGGCGCAGCGACAGGACACCCAGGACGCGGTCGAACCCCTCGAAGGCGCTGCGAATGGCGGGCAGGTCGCCCCTCCCCAGTCCTCCAGAGTCGATCGAGAAGTTGAGCGCCCGCACGAGCTCGAACATCGCACCCAGCGCGGCCGCCGTGTTGAGGTCGTCCTGCATGGCGTCGCCAAATGATCGGCGCGCTTCCTCGACACGCGCGGCGATTTCGGGATGCGACGCGCCCGATGCCACTCGTTCCGCCCGTTCGAGAAAATCCGTAAGACGACGGAGCGCTTCTTCGGCCTGGGCCAGACCCGCCCAGGTGAAGTTCAGCGGCTTGCGGTAATGGCTCGACAACAGCAGATACCGGACCGCGGAAGGCCGGTGCCCCCGGGCCACGATTTCGGGAATCGTATGTGTGTTGCCCAGCGACTTGGCCATCTTCTGGTCGTCCACGAGCAGGTGCTCGACATGCACCCAGAACCTCGCGAACCTCTTGCCGGTCGCGCCCTCGCTCTGCGCGATCTCGTTCTCGTGGTGGGGAAACACCAGATCGATGCCGCCGGCGTGGATGTCGATGGGCGGCTCGCCGAGCAGGCGCAGTGCCATGGCCGAGCACTCGAGGTGCCAGCCGGGTCTGCCCGGGGGATCGACCAGATCCCAGGTCGGCTCGCCAGGCTTGGTGGCCTTCCACAACACGAAATCCCTGGCGTCCTCCTTCGCGTAACTGTCGGCGTCGACGCGCGCGCCCGGCTTCATCCCCTCGAGGTCCAGCCGCGCCAGCCGGCCGTAGCCAGGCAGAGTCGCGATCTTGAAGTAGACCGATCCGTTGCTCCGATACGTGTGGCCGTTTCTATCGAGCGCGGCGACCAGATCGGCCATCGCCTGGATGTTCTCCCGCTCGGTCGCACGGGGCGTCTGCTCCACTGGCTCGAGTCCCAGGAGCCGCGCATCCTCGTGAAACGCGGCGATGTATTGATCGGTGTACGCGCGCAGGTCCATCCCCGCCTTCTCGGCGCCGGCAATCGTTCGATCGTCCACGTCGGTGAAGTTCATGACCTGGGTGACCTGGTAGCCCAGGAGGTGGCGCAGCGTGCGGCGAAGGACGTCGAGGCACACGAAGGTGCGGAAGTTCCCGACATGCCCACGCGCGTAGACGGTCAGCCCGCAGGTGTACATCCGCACGACACCGCCCGGACCCGGTTCGAATGGCTCTTCCGATCGTGTGAGCGTGTTGAACAGCCGCATCGCAGGTCGACGGGGTCAGGGAATCACGCGGGAGGTCTGCCAGAGCAGCCGCCCGGCGGACAGGAGCAGGATTTCGAGCGTGCCATTTTCCGCCCGAAACTCGACGCCGCAGCGCTCATCGTCGACGCGCCCGCTGGCTGCGGCCTGCTGCAGCGCCTCGATCAGCGCGGGGACGGCATCATCCGGGCAGCCGACCTGGCCGCGCACCTGCGCCGCCAGGGCGGCCAGCAGCGGCGGG
>CAZCEL010000678.1:1649-1866 GCA_964497175.1 uncultured Bifidobacteriaceae bacterium | reverse complement strand
GGGCTGAGGCCGGTCAGTCGGATGGACCGCACGTCTGGATCGGTCATCGTGCGCAGAAGCGCAGCCAGGGCAGCCGTCCGGTCAGCCAGGTCAGCCACCTGCGCGTTGAGCTGCTCGATGGTGACGCGCTGCTGGGTCATCTGGTCGTTCATGGAGAAGGTCACGGCGCCCAGGATGAGGATCAGACACGCGGCGATGCCCATCGTCAAGGGAACCC
>CAZCEL010000678.1:0-1639 GCA_964497175.1 uncultured Bifidobacteriaceae bacterium | reverse complement strand
GGCGTGCTCGGCCGTGACATCCCCGGACGCGCCCAGTACGGCACAGGGAGGGACTGAGTTCCGCTGGTCCCCAGCGGCGGCCGTTCCTGGAGACTCTTCAGGAGGCGTGCTTTGAGCACCGGTGAAGGCCCCGTCTTCGGCAGCGCGTGCGGCAGCCAGGCGGCCGTCTCCGTGAACGCCTTGAATGTGGCTTCGCACGTCGCGCACGGACTGTGCAGATGCTGCTCGAACCGACGGCGCTCCGACTCGTCGAGGAGACCGAGCGTATACAGGGCGCAGAGTTCTTCGTCTTCGTCGTGATTCATCTTAACCAGCCTGGAGATACGGGCTCAGGACTTCGCGCAGCTTCCGGAGGCCTAAGCGGATTCGGGTCTTGACCGTGCCCAACGGCTCCCCGATCTGCGCCGCGATCTGCGCCTGTGTCAACCCATCGAAGTACGCCAGCTCCAGGGCGTTGCGCTGGGCGGCCGGCAGGGCTTCCAGGGCGGTGCGGACGAGCGACTGCCGCTCTCGTTCGAGCAGCGATTCGAGCGGCTGGCTGCTCGTCACCGCCTCCAGGCCCTCGGGGAGCGGGTCCGCCCCGCCTAAAGTGTCGCGCTTCGACGCGCCCGCCCGCAGCCGGTCGATCGCCCGGTTGCGCGTCAGGGTCACCAGCCACACCGCAAGACTCCCCCGCGTCTCGTCGTACGTGTCCGTATGCTCCCACAGGTAGAGGAAGACATCGTGGACGATCGTCTCGGCGTCCGTTCGATCGCTCAGGATGCGCAACGCCAGGGTATAGAGCGTCCGGCAATACCTCTCGTACAGCAGACTGAAGGCATTCATATCCTTCTGCTGAACCCGCCGGAGAAGATAGCGATCCAGGTCAGTCTTCACACAGGTACTCCAGCCTGGAATAGACCTACGCTCGTGTCGCTGTGATCAACCGTTGTTCCTCGTCCAGAATCTCGATCCGAAGCTCGATGCAGGACGCGGGAAGGAAGTCAGGGAATTTGTCCGCCCATTCGATCAGACAGACGCCCTCCCCGCCGTAGAGGTAGTCCTCGTAGCCGAGGTCGAGCAGCGCCCCGGCGGCGTCGATCCGGTACAGGTCGAAATGGTAGACCGTCGTCCGTCCCCGGTACTGATTGATGAGGGTGAACGTCGGGCTGGTGACGTCGTCTTCGACCTCCAGTCCCGCGCACAGGCCCTGAATCAGACACGTCTTCCCGCTGCCTAATTCCCCGATGAGGGCGACCACATCCCCTGGCACCAGACGCAGTCCCAGCCCGCGGCCGAGTTCGTACGTCTCGTCCGGACTCGTCGAGAGAAACGTCCCAGTTCTCCATTGCGGCTTGCGGCTTGCGGCTTGCGGATTCATCCCTTTTACCGCCCACCGGCCACCGACTACCGACCACCGTGTTTTGGCCGCATCGTGCAGATCGGCAGGATCATCTCCTCCATCGACAGCCCGCCGTGCTGGAAACTGTCCTGGTACTGGCGTTCGTACTCGTGGAATTTCGTCGGGTAGATGAAATAGTAGTCTTCTTTGGCGATGATGTAATTCGTGCTCTGCGAGTAGACCGGGAGACGGTAACGTTTGGGGTCGTCGATGAGCATCGCGTGTCGCCGGTCGCAGCCGAGGTGATCCCCGTACTTG
>CAZCEL010000677.1:0-1869 GCA_964497175.1 uncultured Bifidobacteriaceae bacterium | reverse complement strand
GATGTCGCGCGCGAGGCGGCCGACATGGTCCTGATGGACGACAATTTTGCAAGCATCGTGGCGGCCGTTCAGGAAGGTCGCGGCGTCTACGACAACATCCGCAAGTTCCTGACCTACATCCTGACGTCGAACATCCCCGAAATCGTGCCCTATCTGGCCTTCGTGCTGTTCACGATTCCGCTGCCCCTGACGATCCTGCAGATTCTCGCGGTGGACCTCGGGACCGACATGGTCCCGGCGCTCGGGCTCGGCGCGGAAAAGCCGAACCCGCTCGCCATGCGGCGGCCACCGCGGCCGCGTGCGGAGCGGCTCCTGAATTGGCCCCTCCTAAGACGGGCGTATCTCTTTCTCGGGCCCCTCGAGGCCGTCGCGGCGATGTCGGCGTTCTTCTTCGTGCTCGAAGGCGGAGGCTGGCACTACGGAGAGAGGCTGGCAGGTACCGATCTTCTCTACCGCCAGGCCACGAGCGCCTGCCTGGGAGCCATCATCGTCACTCAGATCAGCAATGTGTTCCTCTGCCGGAGTGACCGGGCGTCCGCCTTCGGCTCGAGCCCCATCGGCAACAAGCTGATCCTCGTCGGGGTTGGTCTCGAGATCGTGTTGATCGGGTTGATCACATATTCGCCCTTCGGCAACCGTATCTTTGTGACGAGTCCGCTCGATCCGCGCGTCTGGCTGTTTATCCTGCCGTTCGCCGTGATGATGGTCGCGCTCGAGGAGGGACGGAAGTGGATCGTCAGACGCAGCCGCGCCGGCATGAGCGGTTCTCCACTTGATGTCGCGGCCGGGACGCGCGTGGCGAGGTAAATGTACGGCAAGGCCGGGTGGCGCTCCGGGAGGCGTTGGCGCCCTATGGCGGTGACCTGTTCGTCGTTCCGCCGGCCGTGGCCAGGCGTGGTGACTTGCGCGGCCATGATTCTCATGGCCGGCGGGGCGCCGCTCGACGCACAGTCAGCCCGGCACGACACGCCGCGCACGACTGCGTTCGTGCGGAACTGGACACGGGCCGAGTCGTGGAGTTTCTTCGAGCCCCGGTCGGGCGGCGGCGATCCGACTTACCGAGATGTAGCCAACCGGCTCCAGATCGGCCTCAGGCGGGTCGCGGACCGATACGAGTTTCTGGCCGCCGTGCAATACGTGCAGTTTGGCTGGTTGCCCCGTGATGCGTCGGGACCCGGCGCGCTCGGCACCGGCGCCGCATATTTCTCCCACGCCGGCCGGACCGACAGCCGGCAGGCGTACGTCCGGTATCTCAGTGTGCGGGTGAAGGAACTCTTCCCGGGCTTGACCGTTCAGCTCGGCCGGATGGGCTACACCGACGGCGCAGAGGCCCCGGCCGCACATGCGAAGATCGATTCGGTCAAACAGCAGCGAGCGACATCGCGGATGATTGGCGAGTTCGAATGGTCGATCTATCAGCGCGGATTCGACGGCATCCAGCTCGACTGGGATCGATTCCCGTGGCACGCCTGCGTCTCCGCGCTCCGCCCGACGCAGGGTGGCTTCGAGGACGCGGCGGGGCTTCGAATTGACGAGATCCGCTTGCTCACCGCCACGCTCAACGCCGCGCCGCGAGGTCTGATCCCGAACACCGACGTGCAGCTCTTCTTCTACCGCTACGACGACACGCGGGCCGTACGCGAACGACCCGACAACACCGGGCGGCCGACGATGGGCGCGGACATCCGGATCAACAGCTTCGGCGCCTCCATGATCGGCGCCGTCCCGCTGCCGTCGGGCGAACTCGACGGCCGTCGATGATCTCGACGCCTGGAACGGGAATTGAACGTGCCCGATCGCGGGGGGGTCGGAGTGTCCGATGTTTCATCACATCCTCATCCCAACAGATCTGAGCGAACGGACCCACCT
>CAZCEL010000676.1:0-1895 GCA_964497175.1 uncultured Bifidobacteriaceae bacterium | reverse complement strand
GATTCATGGCGAGGCACATCGAGCAGCCGGCGTCGCGCCACTCGAAGCCCGCCTGCGCAAAGATTCGGTCCAATCCCCTGCTCTCGGCGGCGTGGCGGACGGCCTGGGACCCTGGGACGACGAGTGCCTTTACATGCGGCGCGACGTGGCGGCCGCGGACGAGCCGGGCGGCCTCCTCGAGATCGGACAGCCGGCCGTTGGTGCACGAGCCAATGAAGGCGACATCGATGCGTGTGCCCGCGACGGGTCGGCCGCGCTCGAATCCCATGAACGCCAGCGCTTCCGCGTCGGCCGTCCCTCCGATTGGCTCGCTGATGCCGACCGATTGTCCGGGATTGATGCCCCACGTCACCGTTGGCTCGATCGCCGACGCGTCGATGGTCACGTGGTCGTCGTACTGCGCTCCCGGGTCCGATGCCAGCTGCCGCCACCACGTGACGGCGCGATCGAAGGCAGCCCCCTGCGGTGCGAACCTGCGTCCCCGCAGATAGGCGAACGTCGTGTCGTCGGGGTTGACGTACCCGACGCGCGCTCCTCCTTCGACCGACATGTTGCAGATCGTCATCCGCTCGTCGATCGTCATGCCCTCGATGGTCGGGCCGCCGTACTCGTAGGCGTAGCCGACGCCACCCTGCACGCCGAGCCGCCGGATGATCGTGAGAATCAGGTCCTTCGCGTACACGCCGGGGGCGAGGTGTCCGCTGACCTCGATCCGCCGGACCTTCAGCGGATCGAGCGCCAGGCACTGCGACGCGAGCACATCCCGCACTTGCGACGTACCGATGCCGAAAGCGATGGCCCCGAGCGCGCCGTGCGTCGACGTGTGTGAGTCCCCGCAGGCAATCGTCATTCCGGGCTGGGTCAGGCCGAGCTCGGGACCGATCACGTGCACGATGCCCTGGTATTCGGCGTCCTCGCCGCCAGGGGCGAAAAGACGGATGCCGAACTCGCGGCAGTTGCGCTCGAGCGCGGTCGTCATCTCCTCGGCCGTGACGTCGAGAAACGGACGGTGCAGTCCACTGGTCGGCACGATGTGGTCGACGGTCGCGAACGTTCGCTCGGGAAAGGGCACCCGCAGGCCGCGGTGGCGCAGCATGTCGAACGCCTGGGGGGTGGTGACTTCGTGCACCAGGTGAAGGCCCACGAAGAGCTGGATCTGGCCACTCGAGAGCGTGCGCACCGCGTGCGCATTCCAGACCTTGTGAAACAGTGTCGCCATGGGTCAACGGCACTAGAATACCAGACGCGCCCCTCATGCGCTGTGTGCGCGCCAGGCTGCCCATGACGAGCTTCAGCGAGTACCGTGCGCGCTTCGCCGAATTTCTGCGCGGGGCCGCGTGTGGCCGCTACGAGTACGAGCTCAGACAGCAGACCGCAAAGCTCAACGATCTGTTTCTGCTCCTCTGCTTCATGGAAGCCGCTGCGCTGCCCAACCCGGCGACGCTCTATCTGCTCGAGGTGTCCCCGTAGCTGCTCGAGCAGTTTCACGACTGGCACCGCCGGATGGGCATCGAGCGATCCGCCAGCTTCCGCGCGATGTGTACGGGCTCGGCTCGCTGGCGCTGGTCAGCGAGCAGCTCATGTAGTTGACGCCGAGGCGCGGTTGCCGGGATCTTCCCCCTGGGCGTATCATCCGGATGTGGGTGGCCGCAGTGCTCGGGCGCGGGGGCGCCTCATCGTCCTCGCCGTTGGCGCGTACGCCGTATTCCTGGCGACGGCTCCCTTCGCGCACCACGACCTGCTGTGCCACCTGAAGACGCCGCAGCACTGCACATCCTGCGCCTCGAGCCCGCTCGGCGTAAATCCGCACACCGGGGGTGCGCCCGACACGTGGAGCCTTGCCGACGCCGGCCGCGCCCTTCTGGCCGACTCGACAGTGCAGAGTGAGCTGCTGC
>CAZCEL010000675.1:0-1942 GCA_964497175.1 uncultured Bifidobacteriaceae bacterium | reverse complement strand
CTCGATGCGCGCATCGAGTCGAACAGCTTCCAGTCGATGTTCGGCGCCGGCCCGTGCGGCCTGAGCGGCTGCGATCTCGCCCTGGTTCTTGTTGCGGAGCGGTACGCTGACGGTGGCGCCGGCCGCCACATAGTGAAAGACGCCGCGGATGGGCTCGATGCCGCCCGTTCTGGTCACGCCGAATTGGGGGAAGCCGGCGTTCATTCGCGTGTAGGTCCCGACGAGCGACACGTCGAAGCGGCCCTCCGCGCGGGCCAGGTCGACGCCCCGGTCGGCCGCCAGCAGGTTGGCGGCTGCCTCGCGCACATCTGAACGGCCGTCGACCGCACCGTCGGCATCGCGGTCCGGTGGAAGGGGAGCGTCGAGCAGGGTTTCCAGTCGGTCCCGCAGCACGAGAGGCTCGTCGGGACGCATGTTCATCCGGCGCTTCAACCCGAGCAGGGCCGTGTCCGCTCGTGCGGTGAGCAGCAGCCGGTCCGCCTCGATGCGCCGCTCTTCGACGGCCAGCAGGTCCCGCTCGATGGGCGCGGCGGCGCCTTCGGCAACTCTGGCTCGCAGCGCGTCGAGCTGGCGCCGCGCCGCCGTCACGATCTCTCCGGTGACCTCGAGGTCCCGAATCGCCGCCGCGGCCGCTCCGTACGCGGCCCGGACCTCGGCGACGATGGTGCGCTCCCGATCCGCAACGCGCTCGGCGGTGGCTTCGAGTCGCTGCTCCGCGGCAGCCACTCGCGCCGGCGTTCGAAAGAGCGCCAGCGGCCATTCCACGCTGACCATCGTCTGATTGTCCATGCCAGAGGGCTCCTGCTGTCGCGTGGCCATCAGCGTGGGATTGGGCTTTAGCCGCGCCTGCACGGCCGCGCCGCGCGCCGCGTCGATCTCGGTGCGCGCGCTTCGGAGGTCTGGCTCCCTGTCGAGAGCACGCGAGATGGCGTCCCCAACTGACAGGCCCCGCTCGGACACCGTGCCCGACTGATCCTGGCCGTGGGCCAGTCCTGCGCTCAGCAGCAACACGACGCATGTCATCGCGAACGCGTCTGATCTGGCGCTCCATGCAACACGCTCTCGGCTCATTGAACCGTCCCTTCGAAGCTGATCGAGCCGCGGCCCGCGGCACCGTCCCAGTCGATCGCAATCCTCCACGCGCCGGCCATGCCGAACTCCGCCGTCGCCTCATAACGTCCCGTATCCGTAGTGCGCGCCACCTCGAGGCCCCCGGACATGACCATGCCAGGCATGGTCATGTTGGCCGTCGCCCGCACGGCACCGACGTCGACCGGCCGCCCATCCGACTCCTGGAACTCGATGGTGAACACATTGCGCCCCTGCCGCAGCGTTCCGGTTGGCGAGCGCAGGACGATGTTCAGCGCCCCGGCGCGGACCGTCTGCACGATCCCTTCTCGGGACGACACCGCGTCCGGGCCATCCTCGGCGCGCGGCCACATCCAGAATGCCCCGACCGCGATAGCAGCGACCGCGACGACCGACAGGGAGGCACCGACGGCAAGCCGGTGCGACCGAGCGGGCGTGGCGGCGATCGCTACCGCAGGGGCTGAGGGCTCCTCCTCTGCCGCTCCCATCTGCCTGGCGCGAAGAAGGTAGAAGATCACCGGCGTTACGACGAGCACGTGCACGAGCGACGACACCATCCCGCCGAGCACCGGAGTCGCGAGCGGCTTCATCACTTCCGCGCCGGGCTGCGTGCTCCACATGATCGGCAGGAGCCCGGCGACGACCGTCGACACCGTCATCACCTTCGGGCGCAGCCGGAGCAGCGCGCCCTCCACGACGGCGTCACGAAGGGCCGCACGCGTGAACGCTGGGCCGAGCTCGCGGCGCTTGCGCTCGACGGCTTCCTCCAGGTAGATGACCATGACGACGCCGGTCTGGACCGCCGTGCCGAAGAGCGCGATGAAGCCCACCCACACGGCGACCGAGAAGTTGT
>CAZCEL010000674.1:0-1952 GCA_964497175.1 uncultured Bifidobacteriaceae bacterium | reverse complement strand
AATTATGACCCACATCCCGACGGCAAGCGCGTTCTCGGCGTCATTCCCGCGGCGCAGGGCCAGTCCGGCACCAGCGCTCCTGTTATCCACGTCGTGGTCAACTGGCACGAAGAGCTGAAACGGCTGGTACCGACGAAGTGAGCCCGGCCGTGTCGCCGCGACGGAGCATCGCGCCCTCCAGCTCGCGAACGGCATGAACAGTCATTGCTTGCTCGCAGACAGCCCCACATGACCGGCAACGCTGTTCGACCCGCATGATGACGCTTCGACAGTTGGCCGCAGGACTGGCTGAGGTTCCCGCTTCCGTCGCGTGGGTGCTCGCCGATCTCGGCGAAGCCAGAGGGAAGCAGGAGCTGTTCACGAAGCAGTCGCCGCAGCGGCTCAAGGCCCTCCGCGAACACGCGCTCATCGAGAGCGCCGTCTCCTCCAACCGCATCGAAGGCGTCACGGTTGAGCAGGACCGCGTACGCCCGGTCCTCATCGGCCAGGCGCGGCTCCGCGATCGCGACGAAGAAGAGGTGCGGGGCTATCGTGACGCCCTCCGTCTGATCCACGAGCTCCACACAACGTTGGCGGTATCGGAGAAGACAGTTCGTGAGCTGCACCGGCTGAGTCGTGCCGGGATCGGGGATGCGGGCCGCTACCGCAAAGGCGAATCCGAGATTGTCGAGACGCAGGCCAACGGCAGGCAGCGCGTCAGGTTCAGGGCCGTCGAAGCTGCCAGCGTCGGACCTTCAATGACGGAGTGGGCGACGCTGTGGAAGCGATCCCGCTCCGAGCGCTGGGTGCATCCGCTGGTCGGGATGGCGGCGTCGAATCTCGACTTCCTGTGCATTCACCCCTTCAGGGACGGAAACGGCCGAGTGTCCCGGCTGCTCTGGCTGCTCCAGTCCTATCATCTGGGCTACGAGGTGGGCCGCTACATCAGTATCGAGCGGCTCGTCGAGGCGCACAAGGACCGCTACTACGAGACGCTCGAACATAGCTCCCGCGGCTGGCACGACGGCGCCCACGACCCGTGGCCGTACATCAACTTCGCCCTCTTCATCGTCAGGGCTGCGTACAAGGAATTCGAAGAGCGCCTTGGACGCACAGCGATTCCACGGGGCGAGAAGACCGCGCTCGTCGTCGGAGCGGTCGGGCGGACGGGACGGAGGTTCCGCGTCGCCGACATCCGGAAGGAGTGTCCGGGCGTCAGCCTCGACCTCATCCGTGTAACGCTCAAGAGAATGCGGGCGGCAGGTCGTGTCGAGTGCCTCGGGCGTGGCCGGTCAGCTGAATGGAAGAAGACCTCGAGGTGACCGACCGCAGCGGAATCGGGTAATACCCAATTAATCAGGTATTGAATTAGGTAGTGTCGCTACTTCGCGGTTGCGGGAACGCCCACTGCCGCGCGGCTCGGCGCGCGCGCGGCGCGGAGCCCGACGGCCATGCCAGCCGCGATGAGCGCCATCACGGCGCTTCCGTAGAAGCCCATCGCCCAGCTGCCCGACTGCTCGTAGAGCAGCGCCCCCACCCAGCCGCCGATGATCGAGGCCACACCCTTCGCCGTGTACAGCACGGCGTAGTTCGACGTCGCATGCTTGCTGCCGAAATAGTCGCCGGCGGTCGACGGGAAGAGCGAGTAGATTTCGCCCCACGTGAAGTACACGAGCACAAGCGTCAAGGCGAACATGGCGGCTGAGACCTGGCCGACAGCAACCACCAGGAAGAGGCAAACGGCCTGCAGGGCAAAGGCGACGACCATCGTGTTCTCGCGGCCGAGCCGGTCCGAGGCCCAGCCCCAGAAGATGCGGCTCGCGCCGTTCGCGAGGGGACTGAGCGTGGCCGCGAGCGTCAGCGCCGCCGCCGTGAGTCCCCACGACTGCGCCATCGGGCCGGCGTTGGCCGTGACGAGCAGGCCGCCCGTCGCCATCAGCACGAACATTACGTACATCACGTAGAACTGCGGC
>CAZCEL010000673.1:0-1975 GCA_964497175.1 uncultured Bifidobacteriaceae bacterium | reverse complement strand
CCCGGCCGCGCGAGCCTGTTCGAGCCGATCCACGGCTCGGCGCCCAAGTACGCCGGCAGGAACGTGGCGAACCCGCTCGCCACCATCATGGCGGTCTCGATGATGCTCGACTACCTGGGCGAGGCGCGCGCCGCGACGCGAATCGAGGACACGGTGGCGGGGCTGCTCCAGTCGAAGCGCATCCCGTCGCTGGGCTCGGACTCGGGGCTGACAACGAGCACGATTGGCGACCTGGTGCTCGAGGCGCTGGAGCAGAAGGCGCTGGCCTAGAACTGGTTTCAAAACCCGGCAACGGGGAGTAGCTTGAAGCCATGGTCACTCACATGGAGGTGAGCCATGGCGTTCAGTGGACGACTGAGCGACGCGCAGTGGGCACGGATCGCCCCGCATCTGCCGCGCCGCAAGCGGAATCCGCGCGGAGGTCGCCCGCCCGCGGACCCGCGCAAGTGCTTCGAAGGCATCCTGTGGATCCTGTGGACTGGCGCGCCGTGGAAGGTGCTGCCGCGCCAGTACGGCAGCTCGACGACCTGCTGGCGGCGGCTGCGGCAATGGGACGAGGACGGCACGCTGCTGGCGCTGTGGCGGGCGTTCCTGGCTGACCTGAACGACGCCGAGAAGGTGCGCTGGGACGAGTGCTTCGGTGACGGGAGCTTCGCCCCCGCGAAAAAGGGGGCGCCGGGGTCGGCAAGACCAAGAAGGGCAAAGGTACCAAGTGGATGCTTCTGGTCGATGGCGCGGGTACTCCGCTGGGAGCACACCTGGACTCGGCCAGTCCGAGCGAGCAGAAGCTCCTCGAGAAGACCCTCGCCGCGGTCCAGGTAAGGCGGGCGCATCGCGCGGGTCGCCCGCGGTCGAAGCCGGACCGGTTGGTGCTGGACCGTGGTTACGACAGCAATGGGCTGCGGGCACGCTTGGCGGAGCGCGGGATCGAGCCGATCATCCCGGCACTGAAGAACCATCCGAACGCGACCCATCAGGATGGCCGCAAGCTGCGGCGGTATCGTCGGCGCTGGATCGTGGAGCGCACGTTCGCGTGGCTGGGCTGGTGCCGGCGGTTGCTGGTGCGACATGAGCGGCTCCTCACGGTCTACGCCGCGTTCTTCCACCTCGCCTGTGCGATGCTCACGCTTCGACAGGTTATGAAATGAGTTCTAGACCCGGAACGGCCAGAGCAGCACGGGAAGGCCCAGCAGCGCAATCGGCACGGACCGGACGCGCCGCGAAGGTCTACTGCAGGTAGACCACCCGCATCGCCTTCTGGGCGCCGGCGACCAGGCTGCGCACGAAGTACACGCCGCCCTTCACCCGCGCGCCCGCGTCATCGCGCCCGTCCCACGCGACCTCGTAGCGGCCGGCCGACTGGAACCCGCTCGCCAGGGAGCGGACCCGCCGCCCGGCGAGATCGAAGACGCCGATCTCGACGCGCTCGCCCGCGCCCGCGATCACGTAGGCGATCCGCGTGCTGCCCGCGAACGGGTTGGGCGCCGGCCGGTACAGCTCCACGACGTCGGAGCCGGCCAGGGTCGAGGCCGGATCGTAGTCGCGGTAGTACTGGTTCTGCGCCGTTCCACCCGGGCAGATCGTCCCGATGTTCTCGCCGTTGTTGATGGCGTCGAGGCAGGCGACGATCTGGCTGTACTTCGATTTCACCAGCGGATCGGCCAGCGACTGGCCCTCGAGCTGGAGCATCAGCCCGTCCACCTCGGCCACCAGCGCGCCGGCCGTGGTCGCGGCGAGCCCCGCGCACGCCACCGGCGTGGTCAGGTCGAGCAGGATCTCGTCTCCGTTGCCGGCGATCAGGTTGAGCTCGTCGGTGCACAGGTTGGCCAGGAAGGCCGCGAGTTGCCGCTTGGCCTGGCGCCTCTGGTCCATGGTTCCGCCCGTGGACACGGCGGCGCAGAACCGGCTGAAGTCCTGGCCCGACGGCCAGTTGAAGATGCCGACCTTGGCGTCCACGCATTCGGTGATCGCGGTC
>CAZCEL010000672.1:0-1978 GCA_964497175.1 uncultured Bifidobacteriaceae bacterium | reverse complement strand
GCTCAACTGGCTCCAGCCGCACGAAGGCAACATCGTCGATTTCCTGTTCCGGGCGCGGGCGTTCCAGTCCGCGCCGCTGTAGGCCGCGAAGCGGGACGAGCACGCACGAAGGGGACAACCCGGCGCTGATGAAGATTCTGTCGATTACGGCGGGCGCGGGCGGCATGTACTGCGGGACGTGTCTGCGCGACAACGCGATGGCGGCCGAACTCCTCGCCCGCGGGCACGACGTGACGCTGCTGCCTCTCTACACGCCCACGCTGACCGACGAGCGCAACGTGAGCCGGCCCGAGGTCCTCTTCGGCGGCCTGAGCGTCTACCTGCAACAGCGCTGGCCGTGGTTCCGCAGCGCACCACGAGTGGTCGACATGATCCTCGACTCCCCCGCCGTGATCCGCGCGCTGGCCGGCCGATCGGTGTCGGTGGACGCTCGCTCGCTGGGCGATCTCACCGTGTCCATGCTGAAGGGCCTGGACGGGGTCTTGAGGAAGGAGTTCGAGAAGCTCCTCGAATGGGTATCCGACGAGCCGCGGCCGGACGTGATCGACCTGTCGAACTCGCTCCTGATCGGGCTGGCACGCCCGCTGAGGGACGCACTTGAAAGGCCCGTGTGCTGCACGCTGCAGGGCGAGGAGCTCTTCCTCGACGGACTCGTGGACCCCTACAGGCGACAGGCGCTGGCGCTCATCCGCGACGCCATGAGCTCGGTCGATCGCTTCATCGCCGTCAGCGAGTACTGCGCCGGGCACATGTCGCGGTACCTCCAGATTCCCGCCGACAGGATCTCCGTCGTGCCGCTCGGCATCAACATGTCGGGCTACGACGACCGGGCGGCCGCTCGGGGAGGGACCGATCGCGCGGGCGCCGGCCCGACCTCGACGGGATCGCAGGTCGTCCCGACAGGATCGGCTACCGGCTCCGAGTTCCGGATCGGCTACTTCGCGCGGGTGGCCCCCGAAAAGGGGCTCCAGGTCCTCGCGGACAGCTTCATCCAGTTGCAGCGCCAGGTGCCGACCGCCCGCCTGCGGCTGGAGGCCGCGGGCTACCTCGCGCCGTCGCATAGGGCGTACCTCGACGGCGTGCAGCGTTCGCTGGCACGCGCCGGCCTGATTGATCGGTTCGCCTATCATGGCGCGCTCGACCGGACCGCGAAGCTGGCGTTTCTGCGCAGCCTGGACGTGCTCTCGGTGCCGGCCACTTACGACGAGCCCAAGGGCGTCTTCCTGCTCGAAGCACTGGCGAGCGGCGTGCCGGTCGTGCAGCCGCGGAGAGGCACCTTCGTCGAGGTTCTCGAAAAGACCGGCGGCGGCCTGCTGTACGATCACACGAACGCTGAGGCGCTGACCGCAGCGCTAGGGACGCTCTGGCAGGACGCGGCGCTGAGGGATCGACTTCGGACACGCGGTATCGCGGGTGTCCGCGCCCACTACACGGTGCAACGCGCAGCCGATCAGGCGCTGGCTGTTTACGAGCAGGTCCTCGGGGCTCGCGAGGGGCGCGTTCTTGCGGCGAAGGCCTGATTCGGTGACGTGCCACTGATTGACCGTGCTGGAAGTCTCACATCTCAGCAAGGAGTACCCCAGTCCACGCGGTCCGCTCTCCGTGCTGGCGGACGTCTCGTTCACGCTCGCGTCGGGCGACGCGGCCGCCGTCGTCGGGCCCTCGGGCAGCGGCAAGAGCACGCTGCTCTACATCGTGGGCGCGCTCGAGCCGCCGACCTCGGGGCGGGTGACGCTCGAGGGGCGCGATCCGTTCCAGCTGCCGCCGCGCGAGGTCGCCTCGTTCCGCAACCGCCAGGTGGGATTCGTGTTTCAGGATCACTGCCTGCTGCCGCAGTGCACGGTGCTCGAAAACGTGTTGATACCGACGCTGGTGTCTGACGGCGATCCCGGCGCCGCGGATCGGGCGCGCGATCTGATTGCGAGGGTCGGGCTCGCGGACCGCGCCGATCACCGGCCGGCCGAGCTCTCGGGCGGCG
>CAZCEL010000671.1:0-1985 GCA_964497175.1 uncultured Bifidobacteriaceae bacterium | reverse complement strand
CGCCGGAAAACTCCGCAGGAATCACGGGCAGGAGCCCGGGCCCAACCGGCGCCCGCTCGCCGCGTCCCGCGGCACAGATACTGCACCGACATGAAGCCGTTGCGAATTGGAAGTCCGACGCGCGGGCGTTCGCAACAGCAGGGAGTCGCCAGCCGTGTTCCGCCCGGGTCAGCTTTCGGAAGGGCGGTCGCACGGCTGGCGCCGGTGCCGGGCGGCCGCAGCGGGAGTTGAGCCCGGCCGGCTGGCCGGGATTTCTGGGAAAAGGAGTCACACGATGTTTGGTACGAAGCTTCCCCGCGGGGCAGTCGTCCTCGCGCTTGGTGCGGTGTTCGCGGTGCCGGATCCCGCGGCGTCCCAGGAGACGGCGGCCCGGAAGCCCGTAACGTTCTCCAGGGACGTTGCGCCAATCTTCCAGGCCAAGTGCCAATCCTGCCACGAGCCGGGATCGATCGCGCCGATGGCGCTCGTGACCTACCAGGACGCGCGCCCCTGGGCACGGTCTATCCGCCAGAGGGTCGTCACGCGCCAGATGCCGCCGTGGCACATCGATCGAAGCGTCGGCGTTCAGAAGTTCAAGAACGACATGTCGCTCACCGACGAACAGGTCGACACCATCGTCGCGTGGGTCGATCAGGGCGCGCCACAGGGCAATCCGGCCGATTTGCCCCCGGCCAGGGCCGTCTCGACGACCAACTACTGGCAGGCGGAGAAGGACGGCTACGGACCGCCCGATATCGTCGTCAAGTCGGGCGAGCAGACGATGCCCGCGCTGCACCAGGACGTGTGGTGGCGGCCGCTGGTGGACATCCCTGATCTGACCGAACCGCGCTGGGTGCGCATGGTCGAGATCCGGCCGTCCAACCTCCAGGGCCGGAAGATTCTGCATCACTCGGTCGCCTACCACGTCCTCAACCCGGACAATGTGGCGGCTGTCAACACGGGGACGCGATCGGGCGGTCCCGACATCTCGACCAATCCTGCGGACCTCGTCAACCGGCGGCCGATGCTGATGGAGTGGGCCATCGGGAAAGGCTACGACCGCTACATGGACGGCACGGGAAAGCTCATCATGCCGGGCGAGAAGATCTCGTGGGATCAGCACATTCACGCGGCCGGTGAAGAGATCACCTCAGGGTCCGAGCTCGGCCTCTGGCTGTACCCCAAGGGCCAGCAGCCGAGCAAGCGCAGCTACCTCATCGGGTTCACGGGGCTCAAGAACGGACCGCTGTCGCTCGACATCCCGCCCAACCAGGTCTCGCATACGGAAGGCTTCACGGTGCTGAAGGAGAACACCGTCATCACCAACTTCCAGCCGCACTTCCACCTGCGGGGCAAGGCCATGCAGGTGGAGGCGATCCTGCCAGACGGCAGCTCGCAGGTGATCAGCTACGTGTCGGACTTCAACTTCAACTGGATGACCAACTACATCTTCGCCGACGAGGCGGCGCCGGCCTTTCCGAAGGGCACGATCATCCACGTCACCGCCTGGTACGACAACACCGCCAACAACAAGAACAATCCCGATCCCAATCAGTGGGTGGGATGGGGCGACCGCACGGTTGACGAGATGGCGCACGCCTGGATGAACGTCGTCTACCTCACCGATGCCGAGTACCAGGACTGGCTGGCCACGCACAAGAAGCCGGCTCGGACGAGCCAGCAGTAGGACGCGCAGGCGTCGCGGGCCGCGCACAGAGCAAGAGAGAGTGAGCCATGGATCGAAGGACGGTCGCACAGGCAGTCACCGCAGTGGCGCTCGTGGCGGGCGGCGCGGTCATCTGCGCGCAGGCCCTGCTGCCGAGCGTCCCGCCGAAGAAGTTCGGGGGCAGCATCACTCCAGTCTACGAAGGCTGGTTCGATAATCCCGACGGCACGCACACGTTCCTCATCGGGTACTTCAGCCGCAACACCGAGGCCGAGATCGACGTGCCGGTCGGACCCAACAATCGCTTCGAGCCCGCAAACCCGGACATGGGTCAGCCGAC
>CAZCEL010000670.1:0-1994 GCA_964497175.1 uncultured Bifidobacteriaceae bacterium | reverse complement strand
CCAGATGCAGGCGGCCGCGAAGGAGGGCGCGTTTCTCGAGTTCGTGGGCGGCTCACTCGCCACGCCGGACGCCCGCGCCCGGATCGACCGGTTCGCCGACGCCATCCGCACGATTGGACCCGCCGCGACCATTCTGTCGTCCGATCTGGGCCAGCCGGGCAACGCGCTGCCCGCGGCCGGCTTCGCCGAGTTCCTCGTGGCGATGAGCAAGAAGGGCTTCAGCCAGCAGGAGCTCGACCAGATGGCGAAGCAGAATCCCGCCCGGCTCCTGAACCTGCGCTGATCGGGCGCGACGCCCGCAGCGGGCGGTCCACGCTTCGCGCTACCCGCCACTTCGTGATACACAAACAAGGACATGGATACCGACGAAGGGCACGGCCCGCAACTCCGGGTCGTCGACCGCCGCTGGTGGGCCCGCGGCGAGACAACGGCGGAGGCCGACCAGGCCGCCGCCCGCAAGCCGACCGTGGTCGAAGATCTCGAGCGCCGCCTGGGCGAGGTGACCGCTCAGCTGATCACGGTGCGGAACGAGCACCGGCGCGCACAGGACGAGTTCGAGCAGGCCAGGGTCCGGCTCCGCCGCGACGTCGGCCGCGAGGTGGAGCGCGGCACGCGCGCGGTGCTCGCGGAGCTGCTCGAGGTGATGGACAACCTGGAACGCGCGATCGGGGCGGCCCGATCGGCCGAAGGAACCGATGCCGTCATCGGCCTCCGAAGCGGCGTGGAACTGGTGCGCGATCAGTTCCTCGCCAAGCTGGAAGCCTTCGGCGTCCGCAGGACACCGGCGCTCGGGCAGAGGTTCGACGCCGCGCGACACGAAGCCGTGACGACGACGCCGGTGTCCGACCCCCTGCAGGACGGCGTGATCGTGGCCGTCGTTCGCGAGGGCTATTCGATTGGCGACGACCTGCTGCGGCCGGCTTCCGTCGTCGTGGGCAAGGGATGAGTCGTGTCCGGCGATAGGCACGACCTCGTCGAGCGCCGCCGCAAGTACATCCGTCGGCAGATCGAGCTCGATCGGAGCGCCGTCAACGTCCGCTTCTGGGGCTCGAAACCGAGCGGATCGGGACCGCCCAACCGCCACGGCATGCCGAAGCTTCCGGTCGGACAGCACGCGGTGAAGAACTGGCCGGTGCTCGATCTGGGCGAGCAGCCCGCTGTGGACCTCGCCACCTGGAAGCTCGAGATCGGGGGCCTCGTAGAGAATCCGCTGCGCCTGGCCTGGGCCGAGTTTCTCGCGCTGCCGCAGGCCGAGGACGTCAGCGACTTTCACTGCGTCACCGCCTGGAGCCGGTACGACAACCACTGGCGCGGCGTGCGATTCCGGACCATCGCCGAGCTCGCCGTGCCACGCGACGAGGCACGGTTCGTTCTCTGCACAGGCTACGACTTCGCGCCGGGAACGTTCATCCCGTACACCACGAACCTCCCGCTGGCTCGGGCCGTGGAGGACGACGTGCTGCTCGTGCATACGTGGGAGGGTCAGCCGCTGCCCCGCGAGCACGGCGGCCCCTGCCGGATGATCACGCCGAAGCTCTATGCGTGGAAGGGAACGAAGTGGATCCGCAAGATCGAGTTTCTTGCGGACGACCGGAAGGGGTTCTGGGAGGTGCGCGGCTACTCCAACTCCGCCGAACCCTGGTACAACGACCGGTACGCGACTGAATGAGCAGCCGGCGCGACACTCTTCGGTCGGACTTGGCCATGACGAGGCGGCATCTGAGCATCACCCGATCAACGTAGCCGAATGGCCAGATGACCAGATTGACGCCGATGCTCGCGTCGCTCGAGGAGGCGCCGCTCGAGGATCCCAGCCTCGTGTACGAGCCCAAGTACGACGGCATCCGCGTCATCGCCGAGGTCGAAGGCGGAGGGACGGTCCGTCTCTGGTCGCGGCTCGGGAACGAGAAGACGTCGCAGTTTCCGGAGGTTGTCGAGGCGTTGTCTGCCTGGGCGCGGCGTCGCAAGGACTCTGTTGTGCTGGACGGCGAGAT
>CAZCEL010000669.1:0-2010 GCA_964497175.1 uncultured Bifidobacteriaceae bacterium | reverse complement strand
TGCGCGATTTCAGGTGGCAGCTCGACAGTGGGGGCTTCGAGGTGGACATCGACGTACCGCGCGATCTGCCTCATGTCCGTGCCGATCGCGCCGCCCTGGAGCTTCTGCTCGACAACCTGTTGGACAACGCCATCCGGTACTCCAGGGACGCGCGTCGAATCCGCGTCGCGGCCCGCTCGACGGATGGATCCATCCTGATCGAGGTGGCCGATCGCGGGATGGGCATTCCTTCCGACGAACTGGCTCACGTCACGAGACGCTTCTTCAGGGGGAGGCGTGCCGGTTCGGGCGGAAGCGGCCTGGGCCTGGCGATTGCGGACCGGATCGTCGCCGACCATCACGGACTGCTGGCGATTGACAGCCTCGTCGGCCAGGGGACGACGGTACGCGTCACGCTGCCGGCGGCCGAATCCGATCTGGAACCCGACGCGGAAGCCACTGGCGCCCCCCACGAAACGGATTAGAATCGACCGGTGAAGCAACGCATCCTCATAGTCGAGGACGACGCCTCGTTAGCCAGAATTCTTCGGGACAACCTTGTCGCCGATGGATTCGAGGTGCGGGCTGTCGCAGACGGCGATCTGGCCGTGGCCGCGTCTGCCGAGATGGCGCCCGACCTGATCGTTCTCGATGTGATGCTGCCCGGCAGGAGCGGCTTCGAACTGTGCGGTGCGCTCCGTGGCCGGCGGCAGACGCCCGTCATCATGCTGACGGCTCGCAGCGACAAGCGGGACAAGGTGCGCGGCCTCAACGCCGGCGCAGATGATTACATCACCAAGCCCTTCGACCTCGAGGAGCTCATGGCGCGGGTCCGCGCGGTGCTCCGTCGCGCGCAGCCGACCGTGGAGCGGCTCAAGCTTGGACGCGTGACGATCGACTTTCGTACCCTCCAGGCTCGGCAGGACAGTGAGGCCGTCGAGTTCAGTCATCGGGAGTTCGAGGTCCTGCGGTACCTGGCCGAGCGCCCCAACAAGGTCGTCAGTCGAAACGAGCTGCTCCGCGAGATCTGGGGATACGTGGAGATTCCCAACACGAGGTCCGTCGACCACGCAATCGTCAGGCTTCGACGGAAGATCGAGCCCGACGCCCATCACCCGCGGTACATCCACACGGTGCACGGCGACGGATACTGTTTGACCCTGGAGGGCGAACACCGGAACGACTGACCAGTCCCCGCAGTTCGTCCGTCGGCGGATGGGCGTTCAGCGTTTCAGCTGTTTCAGCTGTCAACTCAAGCGGGTAGGCTCGTCGGCCGCTTTGATCGCTGATGATCGCTGACCGCTGATTGCTGACGGCTGATCGCTGGTTCTCAGCGGATCAGCTTGACGACCTTCAGGAATCCCGCATCGTCTCCCGGAACCGGTCCCGGATACAAATCGCCGGTCTGGCCCGCGATTCTGGCGTTCACCTGCCCCTTGTCGGTCCCGCTCCTGACGATACTGTCGATGAAGAGGGCCATCATGTTGGTGATGGGCAGCGTCTGGTTGCCAGACGGATACCCCGCCTCGGCGTAGTACCTGGGGTTGAACATCGCCACCGGCACAAGGCGCGGACTTGTGGACTGTCCCTCGTACCCGACGCAGTTGGGTGCGCAGCTTCCAGTGATGACGCCGCTGCCATCCATGCTGGCGCCCAGGTCGGCGTTGATCCGGGCCTCGACCCCCTCGACCACTGCGTTCGGCCGGCGACCGGTGAGGACGTTCATGCAGGAGATGTCCGTGTCGTCGATGCAGGTCCCCGTAGAGTTGATGATCTTGATGACGTTGGCGCACTGCTTGATGTCCGCGATGAATTCCGTCGTGCCGCCGCCGCCGCCCCGCATGTCCGCCTCGAAGTAGAGGCCTGGCTGAAGCACATCGCCGGGGCTGCCCGCGTTGAGCAGGATGGAATCACCGATGTTGGCGACCGTGTAGCCGCCCACTCGGGGGCCGGGGATTGGTGGCTCATAGTTGTCGACACCGATGTCGTACGTCAGGGGCGTCCCGCCATTCTCCAGCCACAGATCAGGGA
>CAZCEL010000668.1:0-2021 GCA_964497175.1 uncultured Bifidobacteriaceae bacterium | reverse complement strand
GCGGTCGGCCTGGCACTCGTGCTCAAGCCGCTCCACGACGCCTTTGGGGTCCGGCGCGTTATTCTGACGACGATGCAGGCCGTTTCCGGCGCGGGGTTCCCGGGTGTGCCGTCGCTCACCATCATGGATAACGTAATCCCGTACATCTCCGACGAGGAGCAAAAGGTGCCCATTGAGTCGCAGAAAATCCTGGGTCGTTTCAACAGCGGGCGGGTCGAGCCGGCCGCCATCGAAATGACCGCGTCGTGTAATCGGGTTGCCACGATGGACGGCCACATGGAGTGCGCTTACATCGAAACAGAGCGCCCGGTTCAGCCAGCCGAGGCCATCAGTGCGATGGAATCGTTTCGCGCACGGCCACAGCAATTGAGGCTTCCGACTGCGCCCGAGCAACCGATTCTGGTCCGCGCGGAACCCGATCGCCCCCAAACGCGCCTAGACCGGCTAGCGGGCTCGGTGCCCGGGATGAGCGCGGTGGTAGGGCGAGTGCGCCAAGGCCTGGGGCCCAATGAACTCTGGCTCACGCTCCTGAGCCATAACACAATCCGTGGAGCGGCCGGCTCGACGATTCTGCTCGGCGAGCTGATGGCGGCGGACAATCTCCTCGGAGGCTAGCCGTCCGTGTTCGGCAAGGAGATCCGGCTGGCGCGGCTCACCAAGCGCGGCCGGATGCTTTGCATCCCAATGGATCATGGAGTTAGCGTTGGACCGGTCAAAGGACTGGATACGGTGTACGAGACGATTCGACAGGTCGAGCGGGGTGGCGCGACCGCAATCCTGTCCCACAAAGGGATCCTCCGGGCCCTCCCGCGGCCGCCCCGGTTGGGACTCATCATGCACGTATCGGCGAGCACGACCATCGGACCGGCGCCCAACCGTAAGGTGAAAGTCGGGTCGGTCGAGGAGGCGGTGCGGGTCGGTGCCGATGGCGTGTCCGTCCACGTCAACATCGGCGCGAAAGAGGAGCCGGAGATGCTCGCGCAGCTCGGTGAGATCGCGGATTCATGTGACGAATGGCAGATGCCCTGCATTGCGATGATGTACCCGCGCGGCGAGAACATCAAGAACCCGAATGATCCCGGCGTCCTCGCGCACGCCGCCCGCATCGGCGCCGAGCTGGGCGCGGACATTGTGAAGACCCCGTACAGTGGTGATGCGGAGAGCTTCCGATCCGTGGTCCGGTCGTGTCCCGTACGGCTGGTTATTGCGGGCGGGCCCAAGGCCGATACAGATCGCGACATCCTCGAGATGGCCGAGGGAGCGATGCGCGCCGGCGCCGTCGGTGTCACCTTCGGGCGCAACGTGTTCCAGCACCCGGCGCCTGAGAAGATTGTGCAAGCCCTCGCCCGGGTCGTGCTCCGGGGGGCCTCGGTCCGGGAGGCAGTGCGGGCCGTGGGACAGTAGGCCGCCAATGGGCAAGGAAATCATTCTCGACCTCAGAAGTGCTTCCGGCACGTGGGCCGAGGAAATCCTGCGCGTGGCCGCCGAATGTGGGGTACACGGCCTGCTCATGGACGCTTCTACCGTGCCCCGGGAAATGCGGCGCAAGTTCACGATCTTTGGTTCCACCGCGGACGCGGACATCCAATTGCTGGACTTGACCCGAGCTCGGCAGGACCCCCCCAGTCGACCCTTTGGCGTGGTCGCCAAGGTCGACGGTGCAGAGGACATGGACGGCATCACTGCCGTCGCACGGCGCGGTGCAAAGGCGGTCTTTGTGGAGACGCCGGATTGGAGAATCATTCCACTGGAGAATCTCATCGCTGAGCTCGCGAAGTCCGAGACACGCCTCTACGCATGGGCAGCGGAGCTAGGTGAAGTCGAGACCCTGTTTGGTATCTTGGAGCGCGGGGTCTCGGGGGTGGTCTATCGGCCGAAGACTGCGGACGAACTGCGCCAACTCGCTACCCTGCTGCGGACGCCCACCCTCGGCCCGCTGCGGACGGCGAGCATTGCGGATATCGTAGATGTCGGGATGGGCGATCGGGTCTGCATCGACACCGTATCGATGTTGACCCTTG
>CAZCEL010000667.1:0-2027 GCA_964497175.1 uncultured Bifidobacteriaceae bacterium | reverse complement strand
GCCGCCATTCCCCTGTACCTGTTCTCTGACGGCACCGGTCTGCTGGTGACCGGCGCGTTTCTGATGGGCCTCTTTGGCGCGGGCAATTTCGGGATGGTGCCGACCTACCTCAACGAACGGTTCCCGACCGCGTCTCGCGCCGCGGGGGCAGGTCTTGCCTACCACGTCGGCGCGGCGACCTCGGCGCTCATGCCGCTGGTCATCGGCGCGCTGCAGGACGGCGGCGTATCCCTGGCAAGCGCCATGGCCTATTCGATCGCCGCGACCGGTACGGTGCTCGTCATCCTGATGTGGCTCGGTCCTGAGACCCGCGGGCGGGCGCTGACCTGATGCAGGTGCCTCTCGACTTCACTTGATCGATAACCCGGCGCCGATGAAGAACAGCGTCGTGCGCGGGCTCCCCGGCAGGCCGTGCGCCGGTGTGCCGGGGTTGATGGCGTAGAACCGCACGTCGAGACTGAAGGCGAGATGGGCGTTCAGAAACCAGCGGGCGCCGCCGCCGTAGTTGAGGGTCCTGAGCCGCTCGACGTCTGCGTCGCGCGTCGGTTCATTGGCGGCCCCGAGCGACCACACCGATGGCCCGATGCCACCGCTCAGGTAGCTCCATCCGTTCCCCGTGCCGAAGTTGAACGACAACTGCGGCGCCACGTGCGCGAATCGCTCGGTCACCGCACGCTCACCCGTCGGGCCGGGGGGGGGCGCCCGGTGCGCGCGCGCCAGCGTCAGGTCCGCGCCCAGCCCGAACGTGATGCTTCGCCATCGAAACGGGTACACGTGCACGCCCGCATGCAGTCCCAGGCCGACACCCGGCAGCTCCGACGGCGAGAGATTGCGACTCTGGCTGAGCTGAACGTCGTTGGGGAACCTGGGAACGGTCCCGTGCGCGTCGAGAACGAACGGGCCGATCGGGGGAGGCGGCTCCTGCCCTGCCGCGTGCGCCGCACCTGCGAAGAACAGCAGGACGGCGATGACACCACGAACGAAACGACGCATCGCGCGCCATTATCGCATCTGGTCATATGCGCACCTCGGTGGCAGCAATCCGTGCATGGGGCAAATGGGTAGAATGGCCAGCAGTGCCGATCGCCCGACAGGATCGACGCATTCCGCTCTCGGCCATCCGCGACGCGACGCTGGCGATCTACGACGTGGCCATCCGCACGCCGCTGGTGCGAATCGACCTGGCACGCGACGCAGGACCCCTCTCGGAGCTCTACTTGAAGCTCGAGGTGCTTCAGCCGATCGGCAGCTTCAAGATTCGAGGCGCCTACAACCTCGTCAGGCAGCTCGCCCCGGCGGATCTGGCCGACGGTGTCTGGACGGCCAGCGCGGGCAATGCGGCGCAGGGCGTGGCTCTGGCTGCGCGCGCGGTCGGATGCGCCTGCTCGGTGCTCGTGATGGACACGGCACCCGCAGCCAAGCTGCGCGCTCTCGAGCGCCTGGGCGCGACCGTTGTGCGCGCGAGCTACGACGAGTGCTGGCGGACGGTCGTCGAGCACCGCTCGGACCGGATGCGCGGCTACTTCGTTCATCCCTTCGACGATGACCGATTCATTGCAGGGAACGGGACGATCGGCCTCGAGATCCTCGAGGATCTGCCTGACGTCGATGCGATCGTGGCGCCGCTCGGCGGCGGAGGGCTGGTGTCGGGCATCGCTGCAGCACTTGAAAGCCGGCGGCCGCGCGTGAAGGTCTTCGCCGCCGAGCCTGAGACCGCCTCGCCGCTTGCCGCGTCGCGCGCGGCCGGGCGGCCGCTCTATTTCGACGGCTGGACGGCGTCCTTCGTCGACGGCGCCGGCGGCAAGTCGGTGCTGACGAGCATGTGGCCTCTGCTGTCGCGACTCGACGGATCGATCGTGGTCTCGCTCGATGAGGTGGCGCGGGCGATGGCGATCGTCGCCGAGCGGGTGCACGTGATCGCGGAAGGGGCGGCCGGTTGCGCCGTCGCCGCCGCGCTCAGCGGGCGCGCGGGCGCGGGCAAGGTGGTGGCCGTCGTGTCGGGAGGGAACATCGATCTGGCGACCTTC
>CAZCEL010000666.1:0-2033 GCA_964497175.1 uncultured Bifidobacteriaceae bacterium | reverse complement strand
GTGGACGGCGACCAACCACGAGGCCAGCTACTCGTCGGCCGTGAGCGCCACGTTCGGCGGACAGAAGACCGCGGTGTTTCTCACCCGGCAGGGCCTGGTCGGTCTCGATCCGGAGAGCGGCGCGGTCCGCTTCCAGCGCAGTTGGCGCTCGCGCTCGAACTCGTCGGTCAACGCCGCCAGTCCTCTCGTCATCGGCGACCTGTTGTTCATTTCGGCGACCTACGAGACGGGCGCGGCAGTCGTGCAGGTCGGCAGCAGCGGCTTGAGCCAGCTCTGGGCATCAGACGACGTCATGTCGAACCACTACGCGACGAGCGTGCATCGTGACGGCATCCTGTACGGATTCCACGGGCGGCAGGAATTCAACCCCAGCCTTCGCGCGGTCGACCTCAAGACCGGCGCCGTAAAGTGGAGCATCGATCGTTATCGGGCTGGAAGCGTGACGCTTGCTGGCGACCGCCTCCTCATCCTTCGGGAGACCGGGGAGCTGGTGATGGCGCGCGCGACGCCGGAAGCCTATCGCCCGATCGCGCAGGCACAGATTCTTCCACCGACACTCCGCAGCTACCCGGCCCTGTCGGACGGATTTCTCTACGTGCGCAACAACGACACGCGCAGCGACACGCTGATCTGCCTCGACCTCAGGGCGAATCCCTAGACGTCGCGACCGAGGCGAGACACCAAACGCGAACAGGCTTGGCGTCGAGATGATCTTCTGTAATCCCGTGAATACCACTTCGCCCGGCGAACCGAAGTGTGCCACGTCACTGTCAATCGTTGTGAGCCGCCGCGGCGCGGTCCGGCCATTCAGAAACGCCAGCCACACAGGAGTACGACCGTTTTCGTCCACCGCGACAAACACTGCACGCTGGCCGTCCGCCGAGATGCTGTAGTGCCGCATCTGAAACTCTGGGAGCCAGCCTCTGGCGCTGTCCTGAGTCCGGTTCCGCGGCCCAGAGGCCGCCCGTGATGACGTTCCTCGCTCCGCCGGAGCGCACCAGGTAGTACACCTTCTTGCCGTCGGGTGACACGGCTGGGAAAACGCGAAGCCCCCCGACGTGATCTGCCGGTCGCCGCGGGAATCGTGGACCCACACGGTGCTCTGTCGGCTGCCGATCGACATGACGAAGGAACGCCCGTCGGGAGCGACATGAATCCCCTCTTCCTCGGTGACGCCGAAGGTGACCTGCTCGGGTGTTCCGTCAGGGACACGCTGCCGCCATGTGTGGTACCCGGTTTCCATCTCGACCACAAGGACGTGCTTCCCATCGGGCGAAACTTGCGGCCGATCTGAAGGTGGGAATGAAGGTTTGGCGGATCAGAACGTCAGTTGGACCCGAATCGTCGTCTGGCTGCGTCACCTGGCGGCGTTAACCCGTAGCGTACCTCGTACTCTCCTACGGCAGGTTCATCATCCGCGCAAGTCTGGGCCAGTACGAGCTGGCCCGCAGCTCTGCTGTGTACGGAGACATGGCGTAGACCGGCGCGAAGATCTCTCGCGCGACGATCATCTTCTCGTACCAGGCTGCAGCCTCGGCGATCTCAGAACACAGCAGGTGATACCAGACGCGGCCCCAGATCGGAGTTGGCGTCCCGCCGATCTGTTCCACAAGCATGTCGGCGCGGTCTCGTTCTCCGCGCCGGACCAGCACTGCGGCCAGGAAACCCGTGCCCATGGATTGCTGCGGGAGATTCCGATGCGCTCTTTCTGCTGAAGCGAGCGCTTCGTCGATTCTCCCCAGGCCGAGATACGCTTCGGCCATGGCCAGGTGCGGGTGAATCTCGCTGCTTGAAACATCGAGCGCCGTGGCACTTTCGCCGAGGGCCTCTTCGTACTGCTGCGCGCAGACCAGATGCGCCATCAGGACTCCGCGCCAGAGCACGACGAGCGGGTCCAGTTCGACGGTCCGCCGAATCTCGGCCGCCGATTCGTCGAAACGTCCGAGGGCGCTCAACATGCAACCCCGAACCCAGTGAACTTCCGCAGACGCAGACGGGCTGGCCAGAGCGATGTGGATTTCCCTCTCCGCTTC
>CAZCEL010000665.1:0-2036 GCA_964497175.1 uncultured Bifidobacteriaceae bacterium | reverse complement strand
ACGCCAACGCGCTGGGCTTCATCCTGGGCGGCACGGTCATGCACCTCATCGACATCGCGGGCGCGATCGCCGGCCATCGCCACACCAGAAGCCTGCTCGTCACGGCGGCCGTGGACGAGCTGCAGTTTCTCCACCCGATCAAGGTGGGCGATCTGATCATCCTCACGTCGAGGGTCACCTGCGCCTTCACCACCTCCATCGAGGTCGAGGTCCTGGTCCACTCGGAGGCCACGCTGACCGGGGAGCGGCTTCTGACCAGTCGCGCGTTTCTCACCTTCGTCGCGGTCGGCGGCGACGGCACGCGCCAGCGGGTTCCGCCGCTGGTCATCGACACGGAGCAGGATCGACAGGTGGCGGAGGAGGCCCACGCCAGGCGGGCACATCGATTGGCGCGGAAGGCGGCGACGAGCGCTCGATCTAGGACAGCTGCTTCAGCCTGAGGACGCTGCGCTCGAGATCGATGCCTACCCGATACTTGCTCAGGAACCGGTGGCCGACGATGCCGCCGAGCTGAAAGCCGAGCAGCGCGCTCGGCATGTCCAGGTTCAGGACGACCACCGGAAAGTTGGTGTACCGGATGCGATCGAAGGACAGGTCGACGCCTGGCAGGAGAAACGCGTCCTTGTCCCAGCCGGATGACCCGAAGACCTTCAGCGCGATTCTCCGGGGGGGCGTCTGCTTGCCGATGGCCGCCGCCATGGCCTGCCTGATCGAGATGACCTCGCCGCCGGTGTCGACCACGAAGTTGGCCGGATGCGTGCCGTCGACGGTTCCGCGAACCGTCGCGAGACGGTGCAGGTGCAGCGGCAGCTCGAAGTCGTGGGGCTCGGCCGGCAAGCGCTTGCCGAAGGTGATCTTGCGCGTGCGGTAATCGATGATCATCGAGAAGCCCAGCGCCAGGGGTGACAAGCTCTCGGACTCCTTGACCGGAATATCGCGAAGCGGCGGGTCCTTGATCAGGCACGGCACGTTGCGCAGTTTGAGCGCGCCCAGCTCGAGGGTGTTGATCCGGGCCAGCTGGAGACCGCGCAGGCCGATGTCGCCCACACCGGCGCTGAGCGTGTAGGTAACAGGCGTGATGCCGAGCCGCTGGGCCGTGGGCCGCGACAGGATCGTGTTCTCGGCACCCGTGTCCACGACGAAGTCCTGAAACGAGCTGTCGTTGACCTTCGCCCGCACCATCACCTTGTCGTTCACCAGCCGGAAATCGATCGTGTAGATCTGATCCTCCGCGCCCGGATCCACCTCGAAGGGCACGCGCTGCCCGAACGAGCGCAGGAACCTGATCTCCGACCGCGACCAGTCGGCCTTCTCGCTGTGATCCTTGTTCGGCAGGAGGTTGACGTAGTTGGTGTACGCACCCGCGGCCTCCTCATACCGGCGCATCCGTTCGTAAATCGTGCCGACGGTATGGTGGAGCTCGAGATCGCGGGGGGCATACCGGAGAGCGGTCTGCGCCTCGTCCATCGCAAGCCCGAGCTGGCTGCGCGCGGCCAGCGCGCGGGCCATGCCGTGCCGTCCTCGCGCGAGATCGGGCGCCACGGCCAGCGCATCCTTGTACAGGGTTTCGGCCTCCTGGAACAGGCCCGACGCCCAGAGCGCGTCCGCGTACAGGGCCATGGCCTCAGGCGCCGACGGTGACGCGGTCGCCAACGCTTCCGCCTCGCGGCGCGCCAGCCCGAACTCAGCCACCCGCAGCGCCGCCTGCACCACGCCGGCGCGGGCCGCCCGGACATCGTCAGCGGGCACCAGCGTCAGGGCGCGCTGATACGAGTCCAGCGCGTCCCGGTACCGGCCCTCCGAGTAGAACGTGTGGCCGAGCTGGAGCTGAATCTCGCCCGACTGCGACTGAGATGCGACGTCCGCATCGAGCACGAACGCCGCCGCCGCGACCATGGCCGCGACGGCGGTCGCGCGCATGCTGCCTTTCATGGTGAAGCCTCCACAGCGATCGTTCAGTGCGTGTACTGCTCGATCGGCACGCCGTCGTACATCTCGTCGACCCGGAGGATCTGCGCCTCCCGGCTGTAGGTCCC
>CAZCEL010000664.1:0-2037 GCA_964497175.1 uncultured Bifidobacteriaceae bacterium | reverse complement strand
TACCGCGTCTCTGCGTCCGGCGGCGTGCCGGCGGTCGCCGTCAAGGCGGACCCCTCGCGCAACGAGGCCGCCGTGGGTTGGCCGGAATTTCTCCCCGGCGGAAAGCGCTTCCTCTACCTGGCGATGGCCCAGAAAGCGGAGGACAACGCCTATCGCGTTGGATCGATCGACTCGAGCGAGACCCAGCCGCTCGCCTCTGCACCGACGCAGGTCGTGTACGCGCCGCCCGGCTACCTGCTGTTCGTGCGGGACCGGACGCTCGTGGCGCAGCCCTTCGACGCCGGCGCTCTCGAGACGACCGGAGAGCCCATCCCGCTGGCCGACCACATCGGCACCGACAGCGTCGGGATTGGCCGCTTTTCCGTGTCCCGCGACGGCACGCTCGCCTACCGGGCGGGCGATTCCGGGAGCCGCCTCGTGTGGGTGGATCGCAGCGGTCGGGAAGTTGAGACGCTTGGCGATTCCGGCGAGTACGAAAGCCCCGCGCTTTCGGCCGATGGCCGGCGGCTGGCGTTCTCCCAGTCCGACACCCGCAGCGCCCGGCCCGACATCTGGATCCGCGACCTCGCACGAGGCATCAACTCGCGGTTCACGTTCGGCACCGCCAGCAACAACGATCCCATCTGGTCGCCCGATGGCAGCACGATCGTGTTCCGATCCGACCGCGGGGGCCAGTCTGGCCTGTACGAGAAGCCGTCCAGCGGACAGGGAGAGGAGAGGCTGTTCCTCAAGACCGAGGGATTCTCGATCACGACCGACTGGTCGCGAGACGGCAAGCACATTGCATTTCAGGAGCTCGGACAGCAAGCGGATCAGAGCAGGAACTGGGATGCCTGGGTCGTACCGACCGCCGGCGACCGCAAGCCGGTACCCATCGTCAACGGTCCGTTCAACGAGACCAATCCCATGTTCTCTCCCGACGGCCGCTTCGTCGCGTACGTTTCGGACGAGTCGGGCCGCAGCGAGATCTATGTGCTGTCGTTTCCCGCAGCCAGCGGCAAGTGGCAGGTGTCGAACACCGGAGGCTTCGATCCGAAGTGGCGGGCGGATGGCAAGGAGTTGATCTATCGGGCCGCCGATCAGAAGCTCATGGCCGTCGACATTCAGACCGGCCAGCAGTTCCAGGCGGGCATCCCTCGCCCGCTGTTCATCTCACGCGTGCTCCCGGGCGCGACGCGCAACAAGTACGTCACGAGCGCTGACGGCCAGCGGTTCCTCTTCGTCTCGCCGGCCGGCCGTGACGCGCTCGTGCCGACCACCGTCGTGCTCAACTGGCACGCTGAGCTTTCGCGGTGAGCGGGTGAACATTGCAAAGAAACTGCACGACCTCTCTCTCGTTCTGTCCAGACTTCCGCGGAACCGTGTAGGCTGTGGAACGGCCGGCGTGTTTCCCTGCCGACCGCGATGAACGATCTCGCCGAGACCCTCCAGCGGTATTTCGGTCACCAGGCATTCCGCCCGGGACAGGACGACCTCGTGCGAACGGTCGTCGACGGCCACGACCTGCTGGCCGTCATGCCCACCGGGTCAGGCAAGTCGCTCGGCTTCCAGCTTCCCGCCCTTCTGCTGCCCGGGACCACGCTCGTCGTGTCGCCGCTCATCTCGCTGATGAAGGACCAGGTGGACGAGCTGAACCGGCGCGGCATCCGTGCCGCCGCGCTGCACTCGATGCTCGCCGCCGGTGAGCGGCGCGACGCCGTGAACGCCGCCCGCGCCGGCGAGCTGCGTCTGCTGTACGTGGCGCCCGAACGGTTCGCGTCCGATCATTTCGTGCGGATCCTGCGCGAGGTGCCGATCTCCCGCTTCGTGGTCGACGAGGCGCACTGCGTGTCGGAGTGGGGGCACGACTTCAGACCCGACTATCGCCGCCTTCGCGGTGCGGCGGCCGAATGCCGGCGCAGCGACGGCCGCCCCGGCCGCCCGCCCATGGCCGCGTTCACCGCCACGGCCACGCCCGAGGTCCGCGACGACATCGTCGATCTGCTCGGGCTGGCGAGTCCACGGGTGGTCGTGGCGGTGAACGCGGCCATGGGCGGG
>CAZCEL010000663.1:0-2042 GCA_964497175.1 uncultured Bifidobacteriaceae bacterium | reverse complement strand
TCGACTGGTGGGGCCCTGGAAGGTGCACGCGCCGGGCGTCCTGCACGTGCAGGACACCGCGTTCCACCGGCCGCAGCCCGATCCGCCCGACAGCCCCGAAGGCTTCTACACGCACGTGGCGTCTCCGGAGATTCTGGTGGATGCGCCCGCCAGGCGCATCGTCATGTGGTTCCATGGATGGTGGACGGAGGGCACCATGTGGCCGTCCGGGGCGTGGGAGGCGGGCGAGTGGGCGCGGGCCCGTGGATACGGTCAGTACACGCAGGTGGCCGAGTCGACCGATGGACTGCACTTCGAGATTCGCCCGTCCATTACGAAGACCAGCTACCTGCGCGTGTTCGATCGCTCGGGACGACTCCATGGCATGTCGAGGCTCGGGCGGCTCGGGCGGGCCCCCGACGCGTTGGCTCCGTTCGAGCTGGGTCCCAGCGCCTTTCGCGACGGACCGTACGCCGGCCGCGTGCGGCACGTGGCCCTCCTGCGGAGGGACCGCACGCTTTACGTGTTCTTCACGGCGATTGGCGACGCCCCCGAGCGCGTGCTCATGTCGACCATCGATCTGTCGGGCGACTGGAGTTCCTGGCGCGCCTCCGCGCCCGTCGAAGTACTGAGACCGAACCGGCCCTACGAGTGTGTGGACGCGCCGCTCGCGCCGTCCGAGGCTGGTGACGTCGAGGGCCGCGTCCATCAGATCCGCGATCCGCACGTCTTCGAGGAGAACGGCAGGATCTACCTCTTCTACACGATCTGCGGCGAGCAGGGGATCGCGGCGGCCGAGATTGCCCTGGGCGGTTGACGCCCATTGCAACGGCACGTGGATGACGTCGACGATCGAACCTCGTCTCGGGGCACGCAGGTGACGCGATGACGCATCCCCGTCTTGCGGTCCTGGCCCGGCCCGACGGCGACGCACCACCTGGATGAGCCGCATAGCAAAACATGAACGTCTGCTTCAGGATCCCTCTCTATGGGCCTCCGAAGGTCCGCGCCGTCAAGAAAGAATTCTGTGGACCTTCGATACTTGAGGGACACCGACAAACGCGAGGTGGATTTTGTCGTCATCAGAGATCGAAGGCCTCTGTTCGCCGTCGAAGGCAAGTCCGGAGCTTCCAAGACCGCTGGGCTCGATCGCCGGGACCGGATACTATGGGCCGTGCCTCTCAAGAATCCGGGAACCTCGGCCGTGCTCAGTCTGGTGATTCCCGGCGTCGGCCAGTTCTACAACGGAGATTTCCTGCGGGGCCTCTTCTGGCTGATCGTCACGCCCGGCCTCTGGATCGGCTCGGGCGGCCTGTTTGGATGGGTCTGCCATGTCATTGCCGGCGTCACCGCGTACCGTCGTGCCGAGCGCAAGAACGCCGCGTCGGGTGGGGGTTGAGGCGAGGAGGACCACATGTCCGACCGAATTACGGTCCCTTCGACCAGGGAGCATGCCGGGCGTGTTCGAGGCGCCATCGTCCTGGTATGCGCGCTGGCCGCGACGTCCTTGATGCCGGCGGCCGCTCCGCCCGGGCCGGTGAAGCTCAGCAGAGCCGAGGCCGAGACGGCCATCAAGGAAATCCAGAAGGACCGCGACGACACGCAGACATGGCTGCGGAACGACCCGACCTCGTATCTGGCCACCATCGACCGGCGCGATTTCCTGGGGAAGAAGACCCTGACGGTCGGGCGCGCCGCAGACAACGACGTCCGGATAGACCGCGCGGGAGTCTCGCCCCATCATCTCCGCGTCGCGGTCGACGGCGATCGGTTTCACGTCGCGGCCGTCGACGCCGACGCACGGTTCACGGTCGGGCCCGACGAGAAGCGCGAGGCGAGGCTCGATCCCTCGAACATCACAATCGGCCGGTTTCTGCTCAGGCTGTCGCACCAGCGGTTTCCGGGCATCATCGTGTTCGATCCGGAGAGCCCGCGCTACAAGCAGTACAAAGGGCTGAAGTACTTTCCGATCGATCTGAGCTATCGCTACGAACTGCCGCTCGCGCCCAATCCGAGGGACGAGACGGTGGTCATCATGTCCACGCGCGGCAATCAGCGGCGCG
>CAZCEL010000662.1:251-2044 GCA_964497175.1 uncultured Bifidobacteriaceae bacterium | reverse complement strand
ATGAAGAGTTGGTGAGGCAGAAACGCTCGGACGGGGCGACGCAGATTCATGGCGATCCTCCCAGTTGACAGTAACGCAACAATGATGAAGAAACAGCCTCGCGCCGAAAAACGCCACAGCCGTCTCTGCAGGCTGAACTGCGATGTCGGCGCAGCAACATCCAGTACTTCTCGGTGCAGGGTGGGCAGAAACGGCGTTGACCTTTTTCGATGGGAAATATCCTACCCACTGTAGGGCCGACTGCAACTGTTGCGCAGAGATTTTTTGGGGGCTGCGGAAAGGTCGAATCGGATGTATCGCCAACGCGACGAAACTACGCTACGCCAGGATATCGTGGATCGGCTGGCCCCCGTGGGCGATCGGCACCGGCCGGCCAGTGCGGTCGGGAACCGTCATGTCAGGGTCGATACCGAGGCAGTGGTAGATGGTCGCACAGATGTCGGACGTGCTGACCGGCTTGTCTTTCACGAACGCGGCATTGGCATCGGACGCGCCGTAGACCGAGCCGCCGCGGATGCCGGCACCAGCGAAAACAGTTGAATAGCAATAGGTCCAGTGGTCGCGGCCGGCGTTGGCATTCACCTTGGGAGTCCGGCCCATCTCGCTCGTGATCACGACCAGCGTCTCATCGAGCAGGCCGCGGTGCTCAAGGTCTTCGAGCAACGCCGTGAAAGTCTGGTCCAGGCCCGGCAACTTGTTTTGCTTCAGGATGGTGAAGTTGCGGTTGTGGGTGTCCCAGGCGTCGTAGTCGATCCTGATCCGGTCCCAGAACAGGTCCCAGGTGACGTTGACGAACCGCACTCCAGCCTCGATCAGTCTACGCCCGATCAGCGTGCTGTTTCCAAACAAGGTGCGGCCGTATCGGTCCACCAGCTTGGGGTCTTCGCTCTGGAAGTCGAACGCGGCCCGCATCGTGGAGGATGTCAGGACGTCGAACGCTCGCTGCTGGTAGCGATCGAAGCTCGTGAACGGATTCTGGGCGTCCGCGCGGCGGAGTTGATCATCGACCTGGTTCAGCAGGCTGCGTCGAGCGTTCAGGGCGTCGATAGTGAGGCCACCTTCGAGCACGCTGTTGGGCAAGAACGGCTCGCCGCGCACCGTCTGCGGAGTGCCGGGCGCGGGCGCGGGCGCGCCCTGGTCCATGGTCGGACTGCACTCCGTGAAAATCGGATCGTAACGCTTGCCGAGGAACCCGGCATACGGCCCGGCGCGGCGAATCGCTTGGCCCCAGCCGAGGTAGCACGGCAGGTAGAAGTAGGCAGGCATGTCCAGCCCGCCGTGCGGAACGGCGGCGTCGGCTCCGCTTCGCTGGCGTACCGGGCTGCTGTCGCTTGCCAGGCCGCCGCTCTGGCGAAGGTACTCGCAAACCGAGCCCATGCTGGGCGGAAAACTATCCTTCGTGATCGTGTTGTCCACGACCGGGACCTCGTAGCCGGTGTAGCAAGGCAGCGTGTTGTGGCAGCCGGCCTTGTGCGTGAGCGATCGGACGATCGCCAATTTGTGCAGCCACTTGGTCGTCAGGGGCAAGTGCTCGGAGATCTGAATGCCCGGCACATTGGTCGGGACCGGCTTGAATTCACCGCGTACACCTTCGGGTGCCTCCGGCTTCAGGTCCCACATGTCCTGGGTCGGCGCGCCGCCGAGCAGGAACAGCAGGACGACATTCTTGGCTTTGCCTGGCCGGGCCGTCGTGCCGGCGAGTGCCTCGGCTCGCAGCAGGTCGGCCAGCGAGAAGCCGCCCAGCGCAGTCAATGCTCCAGCGTTGAGCGTTTCGCGCCGCGTCAGGCCGTCGC
>CAZCEL010000662.1:0-241 GCA_964497175.1 uncultured Bifidobacteriaceae bacterium | reverse complement strand
ACAGCGCCGTTTGCTGCCCAGCATCTTGATCATTGCCAGCACTCCCAATCGAGGCAGGAACTGGAACGGTCCGATCTTGAGGCTCCGATAAGGTACGCCAAGCCGGCCCTTCAATCAATGTTTGCTTATGTCTTTCCGAACTACCAGCACAGCGAAATCGCCACGACAGCCACGATCCAAATGAGAAAATCGAGCGGTACGCCGACTCGGACGAAGTCCGAGAAGCGGTAGCCGCCGGGGC
>CAZCEL010000661.1:0-2044 GCA_964497175.1 uncultured Bifidobacteriaceae bacterium | reverse complement strand
ACGCCGAAGTGCACTTCCGCTCGTTGACGAAAAAGGTCGCCGAGCGCCGCCGCCGCGCCCGCTCCTCGCGGATGCGATAGCGGAGACGCACACTCCCCGAACGGGTGGGGCGCCCCGGATTCCCGGGCGCTACGATCGGAGCATGGAGCAAGGCCGGCAAGCGGCCGATCGCGATCTCCTCGACGCATACTCACGGGCCGTAATCGCCGCCGTCGATCGCGTGGCGCCCGCCGTCGTCAAGATCGAGACGGGCGGGCGCGGGCTCGGGTCGGGGTTTCTGATTGCGCCCGACGGCCTGATGGTGACGAACCATCACGTCATCGCGGCCGGCGGGGCGCTGCAGGTTGCGCTGCTCGATGGGTCCACCTTGCGGGCCGATGCGATCGGCGCCGACGCTGACAGCGATCTCGCGGTGCTTCGCGTGCTGCCGCGCGAACGCGGCGCGTTCCCGTTCGTGCGCTTCGGCGATTCGAGCGCGCTCTCGCCGGGCCAGGTCGTCGTCGCCATCGGCAACCCGTTCGGGCTGCAGCACTCGGTCACGAGCGGCGTGGTCAGCGCGCTGGGCAGGTCGTTGCGGGCGCGATCGGGCCGGCTGCTGGAAGACATCATCCAGACCGACGCGGCACTCAATCCGGGCAACTCCGGCGGCCCTCTGGTGACCGTCGGCGGCGACGTGGTCGGAGTCAACACGGCGATGATCGCGCCGGCCCAGGGCCTGTCATTCGCGATTGCCAGCAACACCGCGCAGTTCGTGGTCGCCGCGCTCGTCAGGCATGGGCGCCTCAAGCGGAGCTACGTCGGCGTCATCGGGCAGACCGTTCCCGTGCCGCGCGCACACGCGCGCGCGAACGGGCTCGCCGTGTCGTCGGGCGTCCTCGTGACGGCCCTCGAGCCGGGCAGCCCTTCCGAGGCGGCTGGGCTGCAGGCCGGCGACGGCATCGTCGCCGCCGGATCACAGATGGTCCGGGGCGTCGACGATCTGCACAGGTACCTCACAGGCGACCGGATAGGCAGCCGCGTCGCCATGTCCGTGCTCAGAAGTGGAAGACGGCACTCGGTCACGATCGTGCCGGTCGAGCGACCCAGCCCAGCCTGAGGCGCCGTTCGCGATCAGAGGGTGATGATGCCCCGGCGAATCGCCGTACGTACTGCTTGAGTGCGGTTCGCCACGCCCAGCTTGCCCGCGATCGACGCTACGTGAAACTTGACCGTCTGGTCGCTAATCGCCAGCCGTGCAGCAATGGCCTTGTTCGTCAGCCCTTCAGCCAGATGCTCGAGGACTTCGATTTCGCGGGGCGTCAGCGCCTCGGCCGCCGGTGCATGCTCGGCCTGACGATGCGCGACGAGGATGGCATCTGCGGCGGGTCCCGAGGAACGGGCCGCGCCGAGCGTGGTGTATTCGCCGGCAACAATCAGTGCGCTGCTCAGCCGTTCTCGCAGGCGCGCACGTTCCGCCGCGGTCCCGACGATCAGCACTCGCATTCAGCGTGATGGTCGTTCGCCGACCGTAACCGAGAGCGTGGCGGGAATCGTGCCTCGCACGATCCGCATCGGCACGGTGCGCCCCACGCGCTCGCCCGCCAGCAACTCGAGCAGATCTTCAGGCGAGGCCACGGCCATGCCGTCGAAGTCGAGAATCAGGTCGCCGACCAGCAGGCCCGCGGCAGCGGCCGGGCTCCCGGACGTGACGCCGATCACCAGCAGCGCCGCGCTCCGATCGTCCTGCTGCCGCTGGGCCTCGGGCAGGCGTGCCGGATGGCCGGCGATGCCGAGGTACCCGCGTCTGACACGGCCGTGCTCGATCAGCGCCGCCGCCGTCGTCCAGGCGATGTCGGTCGGAATGACCACGCCAAGGCCCCGGATCGCTGCGGCCGTCGTGATGCCGATAAGTTCTCCCTCGGTATTCACGAGCGCGCCGCCGGCAAAGCCTTCGTGCATCGGTGCCGTGGTGCGGATCACTTCCGCGATGGATCGCCGCCGGCCTGTTGGAAGCGGCCCACCGATAGTCGACACGATGCCCACGCTGGCCGTGATCGCGTTGCTC
>CAZCEL010000660.1:0-2046 GCA_964497175.1 uncultured Bifidobacteriaceae bacterium | reverse complement strand
CAATTCGATTGCCGAACGCATGGACACTGGTTCGAAGTTGCACCGAATCGGCCGTTTCCGCAAAGCGGTCGTCAGCGGGCCGACTGAATCGACATAGGTAAGCCCTCGCGGGCTGTCCCTGTCACACCACCGTGCGTACGGGTCCGTACACGGCGGTTCGGAAGGCATTAACGTTCAGGAGTTAGGAGGAGTCGGGGCAGCCGGAGTTCGTCGAAGAAGCGCGAGGGGAACGCATAACTCATCGCCGGGCTGCGGGCGATGCGCCACGGGCCATGGTGGCTTCCGGCCGTTTGGGCGGCCAGGTCGCGTCCCACGTTCCGAGCGCGGAGTTCCGCATACCGGGTTGATCCGCGTTTCCACTGTTTCCAGACGACGGCACGCAGCCGCCGGTGGACCCACGAGTCCAGATCCCGCAGCACCGAAGGCGTCTGGCAGTAGCCGTAGTAGCCCCGCCAGCCGGTCAGGTACTTCGAGAGTTGGGCCACCATCTGCGCCAGGCTGACGCCCCGTGTCCGACGCGTCAATTCCCGGACTCGTTCACGGAACCGAGCCAGGGCGTTCGGCGCAATCCGCCTCTTGACCTGCCTGGTTGTCGTGAAGGTAAAACCCAGGAATTTTCGCTCCCACGGTCGAGCCACCGCACTCTTCGTCTCGTTCACCTTGAGCTTGAGCTTCGTGGTCAAGAACCGCGTGAGGCTTTGCATCACGCGCTCTCCCGCGCGCTGACTGCGCACATAGATGTTGCAGTCGTCGGCGTAGCGGGCAAAGTGCAGACCTCGCTTCTCCAGCTCGCGGTCGAAGTCGTCCAGCACGATGTTCGACAGCAACGGCGACAACGGGCCGCCTTGCGGCGTCCCTTCGTCGGTCGGACTGACCAGGCCGTCCTCCAAGACCCCGGCATTCAGGAACGCCCGGATCAACTTGAGCACCCGCTTATCTTTCACCCGTTTGGCGATCCGACCCATCAGCATGTCGTGGTTGACCCGATCGAAGAATTTCTCCAGGTCGAGATCCACCACCCAGCGGCAGCCGTCGGCCAGATAGCCTTGGGCCGCCGCGACCGCCTGATGAGCCGAGCGCTTCGGGCGGAAGCCGTAGCTATGCTCGGAGAACGTCGGGTCCCAGTACGTTTGCAACACCTGCAGCACCGCCTGCTGGATGAACCGGTCGAGTGCCGTCGGGACGCCGAGCTTGCGCAGGCCTCCGTCGGGCTTGGGAATCTCGACCCGTTTCACCGGCTGCGGCACGTAGGTTCCGCTGGCGAGCTGGTCCCGGATCGTCGGCCAGTGTTGACGCAGGTGAGGCACCAGTTCCTCGACGGTCATCCCGTCGACTCCGGGCGCCCCCTTGTTGGCACGGACTCGTCGCAGTGCTGCTTCGAGGTTCTTTCGGTCGAGCACCTCCTCCATCAAAGACTCCGGGATCGCCGGGCTTTCTGCGCGCGGTTTCGCCTGGGACGGTTCGGACCCTTCCCCTGAGGCCATCGGAGCTTCACTCCTACTCTCCTCGGGGAAGGCCAGTTGCTTCTGGATTTTCGGCCGCTGGTCGTCCATGAGATTCCGCTCTCTACTGGCCCTTTCCTTCCGTTCGGGCCTTCGCCGCCGCATCACGGCTGGTTGACGAACACCAGCTGTTTCTGCCCTTTCGGGTCAGTGTCCCGTTCGTCGGTCCGAGCGTCGGTTACTACGCCCTCTGCTGACTTCTGCCCGCCGGTCGGAGCGCCTCGCGGCGTTCCCAGTCCCGAAGACGAGACAGTGGGCAGACCTCCCGAGGTAAGTTTGACCGCCTTCCACGCACAACCGCCGAATTTACGTTTTGCGCCCTTGATGGATGGGGACTTCGCTGTCACTTGCCAGCTCGTCCGACGCTCACGCCTCGAATCCGGTTCCTGTACGTCGGCTCGCGTGTGGACTCCGCGCTTCCTTCAGACCCCGCCTCGCGGCGACGCCCTTGCGCTTCGCTAATCCTTCACCTCCATCAGGTTGGATAGGGGACTTGCACCCCCAAGCTGTCAAACATGCTCGGCACACTAAAGAAACGGCCGGG
>CAZCEL010000659.1:0-2052 GCA_964497175.1 uncultured Bifidobacteriaceae bacterium | reverse complement strand
CGCCGTTCTTCAACGGCTACCGCCCGCAGTTCTACATCCGGACGACCGACGTCACGGGCACGCTGAACCTGCCCGAGGGCGTCGAGATGGTGATGCCGGGGGACAACACGACCATCAGCGCGGAGCTGATGACGCCGGTCGCGATCGAGAAGGGGTCGCGGTTCGCGATTCGCGAGGGCGGCAGGACCGTCGGCGCCGGCACAATCGAGGAGATCGTCGAATAGGTCCGCTCGGGGGTTTCTATCATGCGGGACATCATTGCCCTGGCGTGCCAGGAATGTAAGCGGCGCAACTACAGCACGACCAAGAACAGGAAGCGGACCACCGACCGGCTCGAGTTCAGCAAGTACTGCCGTTTCTGCCGCAAGCACACGGCGCACCGGGAAACCAAGTGAGGCAGGCGCATACGGTAAAGGACAGTAGCTCAATTGGCAGAGCACCGGTCTCCAAAACCGGGGGTTGGGGGTTCGATTCCCTCCTGTCCTGCCAGCCCTGACGACACCGATGGCTGAGCCGACCACGATCGAGACCGTCCGCGAGGCAGCCGGTGGCCGCATCGAGCGGATGCGCGTGTTTCTGACGGAGGTGCGGAACGAGCTGAAGCGGGTGACGTGGCCGTCGCGGAAGGAAGTCTACGCGACGACCATCGTGGTGATCCTGTTCTCCGTGGCGATCGGCCTGTATCTGTTCGTGCTCGATTACGGGATCAACAGCGCCTACCTGTGGATCCTTCGCCAGTTTGGTGCGGCATGAGCGAAATCTTGGAAGCCACTCCCGACACGGTTCCGTCCTCGGGCGGCGGCAAGAAGTGGTACATCGTGCACACCTACTCGGGCTTCGAGAAGAAGGTGGCCGAGTCGCTGCAGCAGCGCGTACAGGCGTACGGGCTGCAGCACGAGATCGGCGAAATCCTGATTCCAACCGAGGACGTCGTCGAGATGCGGGGCGGGAGGAAGGTCGTGTCGGCCAAGCGGTTCTTCCCCGGCTACATCCTGGTCGAGATGCACATGTCCGACCACGCGTGGCATGTGGTGAAGAACACGCCGAAGGTCACCGGGTTCGTCGGCGCCGGCGCCAAGCCCACGCCGCTCAGCAAGGACGAGGTCGAACAGATCCTGACGCAGGTCAAGACGGCCGCCGAGAAGCCCAAGCCCAAGTACATGTTCGAAAAGGGCGAGCAGGTCCGCATCAACGAGGGCCCGTTCACGAGCTTCAACGGCGTGGTCGACGACGTCAATATCGACCGGAACACGCTGAAGGTCATGGTGACGATCTTCGGGCGTTCGACGCCGGTCGAGCTCGACTTCCTGCAGGTGGAAAAGATTTAGGCGCCAAGGAAACGATAGGCCGCTATGGCGAAGAAGATACAGGCTGTCGTGAAGCTCCAGATTGCCGCCGCCAAGGCGACGCCGGCGCCCCCGGTGGGCACCGCGCTCGGTCCCCAGGGCGTCAACATCATGGACTTCTGCAAGAACTTCAACGCGCGGACGGCCAAGGACGAGGGGCTCATCATCCCGGTCGTGGTCACGATCTACGCGGACCGGTCGTACACCTTCATCACCAAGACGCCGCCGGCCCCGGTGCTGCTCAAGCGGGCGGCGAACATCGCCAAGGGGTCGGCCGAGCCGAACAAGACGAAGGTCGGGACCGTGACGGCCAAGCAGGTCGAGGATATCGCCCGGATGAAGATGCCCGACCTCAACTGCGATTCGCTCGAGTCGGCGATCCGGACAGTCGCCGGCACTGCGCGGTCGATGGGGCTCGACGTCGTCGGATAGCGGACCTGAGCAGCGCGGGGTGGGAGGGCCGCCGACGGCGGCCCGACAGAACCACGGAGGTGAGGGCAATGCGGAGACGCGGCAGGCAATACGCCGCCGCCCGGGCGCATGTTACGCCGGGCCGGACTTATACGATCGAGGACGCCATTCCGCTCCTGCAGAAGGTCAAGTTTGCGAAGTTCGACGAGACCGTTGAGCTGACGCTGCGCCTGGGCGTCGACCCCAAGCACGCCGACCAGATGGTGCGGGGCACGGTCGTCCTCCCGCACGGCCT
>CAZCEL010000658.1:0-2056 GCA_964497175.1 uncultured Bifidobacteriaceae bacterium | reverse complement strand
CGCACCACGCGCACCGCAGATCGCAGGCGGTCGGCCGCGCGAACACGCAGGGCTGCCGGTGCGGCTCGATTCGCCCTGGATGGAGTGGAAGATCTCGTTGACGGTCAGCACTTTCCATTATTCTACGGGAGTGCGTGGCCTCTATATCGGGACCTCGGGCTGGAGCTACCCGACCGGGCGCGGCACGTGGAACGGTGTGTTCTATCCTCCGTCCCGCGGCAGGTCGAGACAGTTCGACGAACTGTCGTACTACGCCGATCATTTCGACACGGTGGAGGTCAACTCGACGTTCTACGGCCAGCCGCGCGCCTCGGTGACGCGGCGCTGGGCCGAGCGGACCCCGTCAGGTTTCGAGTTCTCGGTCAAGCTCTACCAGAAGTTCACGCACCCGAAGCTGTTCGAGGCCGCCGTGCGACGTTCGCTGGGCGGCGCGGCCGACGCGGCCACCTCCGTGGACGCGCTGGTCCGTCCCACCCAGACCGACCTCGACGAGTTTCGACGCGGGATCGATCCGCTGGCGGAGCGCGGAAAACTGGGAGCCCTGCTCGCGCAGTTTCCTCCAAGCTTCAAGTGCGGCGACGCCGAGCGGGAGTACCTCGGCGACCTGCTGCGGGCCTTGAGCGGATACCAGCTGGCCGTCGAGCTTCGGCACCGGAGCTGGAGCGATCGCTTCGGCGACACGCTCACCCTGCTGAACCTCTTCCAGGCGGCGTGGGTCCAGATCGACGAGCCGAAGTTCCGCTTCTCGATCAGGCAGAACTACCTGCCCAATGTCGAGGGCTTCTACTACATGCGGCTGCACGGCAGGAACGCCGCGGAGTGGTGGCGCCCGGCCGCCTCCGAGGACCGGTACAACTACCTGTATTCGGACGCCGAGCTGCAGGAATTCACCGGGACGGCCGACGCCGCCCGGAGGCTGGTCAAGAAGCTGTACCTCTACACGAACAACCATTTCTCGGCCAAATCAGTAGCCAACGCCGTGATGATCAAGAAGCAGCTCGGCGAGCCGGTCGACGGCGAGTATCGACCCGAGTTCGTGGCCCAGTACCCGGAGCTCGCGGGCGTCGTGAAAATCGAGGCCGCTACTCCCGCACGTAAACTCGTCTGATTTCGTCGCCCGGTTGCAGCATCGGCGGCACGTCCTCGCCCTCCACCACACGACCGAACACCGCGTACTGCCCGTCCAGATCGCGTCTGTCGGCGAGCGTGATGTAAATCTGGCTATCGGCGAGGCGGGGATTGCCCATGTGAGACACGCCGACGGCGCCCGCACGATTGAGGCGCCGCTTCGTGATCTCGGCAGCGCCAATCGCACGTCCGCTCGACGCCGCCGACCCTCGTCCCCAGAGGGGCCGCTTCGAGAGATCGCGCGTCTGGGGATCGCCAAATTGGACGAGCAAGCCCGGCACGGCCCGATGCACCCGCTGACCGTCGTAGAACCCGCGGCGCACCAGTTCGACGATGTGCGCCACCGTCTGCGGCGCGTCGGCCGGAAACGTCTCGAACGCGAACCGGCCTCTGCTCGTTTCGACCACCACCAGCGGCGGCGCAGACAGTTGACCCTCGGAGCGGAATGGATCGGCAAGAATGCCGAGCAGCGCGAGCACAGCTGCTGCCAACGCTCGCGTCAGGCGGTGTCTCATGCGCCGACCGCGCGCCGCCGCAACGATCGCGCGACAGTACCCACGCCGACTTGCGGACATGAGGTGTGCAGCACGCACTCAGGACAGCGAGGGTACACCGGGCGACAGACGTTCTGTCCCCAGGTCACGAGATACAGGTTGATATAGGGCCACCACTCCCGTGATGTGGACGCGTAGAGCGCCTGCTCGGTCTGCTCGGGGGTTCTGGTTCGCACCCAGCCGAGCCTGTTCGAGATGCGATGGACGTGGGTGTCGACGCAGATGTTGGCAAGGCTCTTGTACGCCAGGATCAGCACGAGATTCGCCGTCTTCCGGCCGACGCCCGGCAGCGTCAACAGCCCCTCCATCGTTGCCGGCACGGCGCCGCCGAAACGGTCCACGAGCAGCCGACAGGTGGCCTTCACGTGGCGGGC
>CAZCEL010000657.1:0-2057 GCA_964497175.1 uncultured Bifidobacteriaceae bacterium | reverse complement strand
ACCCCAAGCACGCCGACCAGATGGTGCGGGGCACGGTCGTCCTCCCGCACGGCCTGGGCAAGTCCAAGCGCGTGCTGGCGATTGCCGGAGGCGAGAAGCAGAAGGAGGCCCGCGAGGCGGGAGCCGACGAGGTGGCCGGTGAGGAGGTCGTCGAGAAGATCCTTGGCGGATGGGTCGATTTCGACGCGGTTGTCGCCACGCCCGACATGATGCGCTCGGTGGGCCGCCTCGGCAAAGTGCTCGGACCCCGCGGGCTCATGCCGAACCCCAAGACCGGCACGGTCTCGACCGACATCGGGAAGGCCGTCCGGGAGATCAAGGCCGGCAAGGTCGAGTTCCGCGTCGACAAGACCGGCATCATTCACGCCCCGGTGGGCAAGACATCGTTTCAGAGCACCTCGCTCGTCGCCAACACGCACGCGCTGGTCGACAGCATCGTCAAGGCGAAGCCGGCGGCCGCCAAGGGCAAGTACCTGCGGAGCGTCACCCTGTCGTCGACGATGGGGCCCGGTGTGCGGATCGACACGACAAACATCGAGGTAGCGGCGAAGCACTAGGACCCGACAAGGACTACTGATGGCGGTCACCAAAGCAGACAAGGCCGACGAGCTCCAGACCCTGGAGACCGCGTTCCGCGGCTCGGACACGGCCATCCTGGTCGATTACCGCGGGCTCAACGTGCCGCAGGTCACCGAGCTGCGGCGCCAGCTGCGCGGCGCGAAGGCGAGCTACCGGGTCGTGAAGAACACGCTGGCCAAGCGCGCCCTGAAGGGTACCTCGTTCGCCGCGCTGGAACGGTACTTCGAGGGCACCACCGCGGTCGCCTACACGGCGACCGATCCGGTGGCGCTCGCCAGAACGCTGACGACGTTCGTGAAGACGGCGCCGACGCTGACGATCAAGGCGGCGGTCGTGCAGGGCCGCGCGGTTGCCGCGGCCGAGATCATCGACCTCGCCTCGATGCCCGCCCGGCCGGAGCTGCTGGCGCGGCTGCTGTTCGTCCTGCAGGCGCCGATGGTGCAGATCGTCAGCGTGCTGAACGCGGCGCCGCGCGATCTGATGAGTGTGCTCGTACAGGCGGAGAAGAAACGCAAGGAATCATAGGGGGCAAACGATATGGCCGAAGTGACGCAGCAGCAGGTCGTCGACTACATCAAGGGCATCAGCGTGCTCGAGCTGTCGCAGCTCGTCAAGACGCTCGAGGCGGAGCTCGGCGTCTCGGCCGCGTCCGCGATGCCCATGGCGATGCCGATGGGTGGAGGTGCGGGAGCCGCGGCCGCCCCGGTCGAGGAGAAGACCGAGTTCACGGTCACGCTGACCGAGATCGGCGCGAACAAGATCAACGTCATCAAGGTCGTCCGCGAGATCACCAGCCTGGGCCTCAAGGAGGCGAAGGACCTCGTCGAGGCCGCACCCAAGGCGGTGAAGGAGTCCATCCCCAAGGACGAGGCCGAGGCCATCAAGAAGAAGTTCGAAGAGGTCGGCGCGAAGGTCGAGATCAAGTAGCGGCTTCAAGTGCGCCCTTCTTCGAGGTTTGTAAAGCATGTATAGCCTGCCAAAGAACGTGTACCGTGAGCGCATCGATTTTTCGAAGATCAAGACGACCGTTCCCATTCCGAACCTGATCGAGATCCAGAAGAAGTCCTACGAGCGCTTCCTGCAGATGAACCGTCTGGCCGCGGAGCGCGAGGACGCGGGCCTGCAGTCGGTGTTCAAGTCTGTGTTTCCGATCAGCGACTTCCGCGAGAATTCCTCGCTCGAGTTCATCGAGTACTCGATTGGGAACTGGGAATGCAAGTGCGGCAAGCTGGCCGGCCTGCACCATCTGCGGAAGCCCTGCAGCGGCTGCGGCACCGCGCTCATCGCCGACCCGTACGGGGACCGGGAGGTGCTCTGTCCGCGGTGCGGCCGGGCGAACCAGGCCCGCGGCGACGTCTGCGACATCTGCGGCAACACCGTCGGCCTCAAGCTGAAATACGACGTCGACGAGTGCCAGGAGCGGGGCATGACCTACGCCGTGCCCCTCAAGGTCACGATCCGGCTCGTGGTCTGGAACA
>CAZCEL010000656.1:0-2080 GCA_964497175.1 uncultured Bifidobacteriaceae bacterium | reverse complement strand
CAGCGGAGGGCTTCAAGGACGAGCGATGGGCGCGCCCGATCGCGGTGGGCGACGTAGTCCCGGCCGTGGTGCTCTCGGTCGGCCGGCCCGGCTCGTCGGCAGGAGCGGCCCTTCGCATCGGACGTTACCACGCCGACTTGACGCGCGAGGGGTTCTCGTGGACGCGCCGGTCGTCGGCGGCTGACTTGATTCGAGTCGGCGATCTGGTGGACGTGGAGATCAGGAAACTGGACGACGAGACAGCGACGGCCGTTGTCGGGCTCGAGCAGACGCCGCTCGTGGAGGGCGCGCTGCTGGCGATAGAGAACCGCACAGGCCAGATCAAGGCCATGGTGGGCGGCTGGGACTTCGGCCGGAGCAAGTTCAACCGTGCCGTTCAGGCGTACCGGCAGCTCGGATCCACCTTCAAGCCCGTCCTCTACACGGCGGCCATCGATCGCGGATTCACACCCGCATCGCAGCTGATGGACGAACCAGTCACGTACCCGTCGGGCGACGGCCAGATCTACGCCCCACAGAACTACGACCACAAATTCGAAGGCGCTGTGACGTTGCGGCGAGCCCTGGAGCAGTCGAGAAATATTCCCGCGATCCGGATGATGGACACGCTCGGTCCCTCCAACGTGGTCGCCTACGCTAAACGGTTCGGCTTCGGGCAGCAGTTCCCGCCGTACCTGCCGATCGCGCTCGGTGCAGGCGACGCCACGCTGCTCGAGGTGACGAGCGCTTTTTCAGTATTCCCCAACCAGGGTGTCCGCATGATTCCGTTCGGCATCGTGAAGGTGACCGACCGGGACGGCAACCTCCTGGAAGAGCGCCGACCGCAGCCCACTGACGTGATCCGCGCCGATACGGCGTTCGTGATGGTCAACCTGCTCCGCGGTGTCGTGCAGCGGGGCACGGCGGCTGCAGCCGCCGGACTGAAATGGCCGCTTGCCGGCAAGACCGGGACCGTGGACGACAACACCGACGCGTGGTTTGTCGGATTCGACCCGGATCTCACGGTTGGTGTCTGGACCGGCCTCGACGAAAAGAAACCGCTCGGACGAAACGAGACCGGGGCCGTCGCCGCCCTGCCCATTTGGATGGAGTTCATGGCCGCCTATGTCAACGGCCGCGCCGACAAGGATCTTCCCCCCGACTTTCAGACGCCTGGAAACATCGTGTTCCTGCCAGTCGATCGGGCATCGGGTGCAGTGCAGTCGGTCGACGGAGCCGGCACGATCAGAGAAGCGTTCATCGCCGGAACGCAGCCCAGCGCGCTGCCGCAGCAGCCGTAGAGAGACCAGGCCGGAGACCGATCAGTCCCGTACGACGGCGCGGCGCGCCGACGCCCCAATGAGTCTGGCCAGCAGGCGGGACGCCTCAGGGATCCGGAACGCGAGCGTCAGCCCCATGAACACCAGCCCGAACGGGATCAGGACGATGACGGCGGCCAGCACCGGGTGGAGCGGCGGCAGCGCCAGTCTTATGACCCACGCCACGGCAGCACCGCTCACGGCGGCCAGCCAGAGCCTCGTCGCGTAGGGACCGGCGAGGCCGATGGCGCCGATCCGCTCGCTGAGGAACCGGCGCAACATGAACATCTCGACCCACGCGGCAATCCCCGACGCCGCCGTCAGGCCGGCGGCGCCCCAGAGCGCAGGAATTCCGAGCGCTCGAGGCAGCGGTATGGCGCCCAGGTAGCCGAGCACCGTCCCGAGCGCCACCCGCCCGAGCGCGCAGCGCACCGGCGTCTTCGTATCGTGCAGCGCGTACGACGTGGACGCGTACAGCCGTCCCAGCGTCGACGCGAGAAGCCCGGCCGCCGAACCCGCCAGAATCGCCCACACGTAGGTCGCGTCCTCGCGCCGGAATCGCCCCGTCTCGAGGACCGCCGCCGCGATGACGTCGCCGTGTGCCAGGAAGGCGACCGCGGATGGAATGACAAAGAACGCGATCTGCCTGAGCCCGTCGTTCAGGCGGTCGCGCACGTGCGCCATGGCGGACGATCCGGAACCGGCGGCCCCGGCCATGGCCGGCAATTCGGCCGCCGCGACCGAGACACCGAACAGACTGACTGGCAGCGTATACAACAGCT
>CAZCEL010000655.1:0-2080 GCA_964497175.1 uncultured Bifidobacteriaceae bacterium | reverse complement strand
GGTGCATAGGCATCTCGTGATTGATCTCCAATTATAGCGGGTCCGCCGGACCCGCAAATCGCGGAGCGGTGCGCCCGGACGTTCCCTGCGGGCCGGGACTCGCTGCTGATAAGCGACCGCCTGCCCGGGACGACGACGCCTGATGGCGAGCGGCTATACTTATACTAGCGATCGTGACGAGCGGGGGATCCACCACGGCAACGCGCGCGGCCCTCGATTTCGACGCCGTCCGGGCGGCCCTGGCCGCCGACCAGCTGGACGGCTGGCTCTTGTACGACTTTCGCGGGATCAATCCCATTGCGGCGGACATCACCGGGGTCGCGCGGCGGGGGGGCCATCTGGCCACACGCCGCTGGTACTACATGATCACGGCCTTCGGCGATCCGCGGGCGCTCGTCCATGCCATCGAGCCACACACGCTGGACCACCTGCCGGGTTCGACCGAACGGTACGCGAGCCGGGACGAGCTCGAGCGCGGCGTGGGGCGTCTCGTGAGGGGCATGCGTCGTGTCGCCATGGAGTATTCGCCCTCATGTGCGATCCCGTATGTCGCGCGCGTCGACGCGGGCACCGTCGAGCTGGTCAGGGGGTTCGGCGTCGAAGTCGTGTCATCGGGCGACCTGGTGCAGCGTTTCTCCGCCACCTGGGGCGATCAGGAGATCGCGACCCACCGCCGGGCGGCAGACGCCCTCTACAGGGTGAAGGATCGCGCGTTCGACGCCATCGCCAGGAGGACGCGCGACGGGAAGCCGACAACCGAGTACGATATTCAGCAGATGATGGTGACGTGGTTCGCCGAGGCAGGCCTGGTCAGCGATTCGGACCCCAACGTGTCGGCCGCCGAAAACTCAGGGAATCCGCACTACTTGCCGGCCTCCGGCGTGTCGCGGCCGATTCGACCCGACGAGATCGTGCTCCTCGACCTGTGGGGGAAGCTGGACGAGCCATCGTCGGTCTTTGCCGATATCACCTGGGTCGGCTTCACGGGCGGCGTGGTGCCGGAGCGGTGTGCCGCGGCGTTCGACGCGGTCCGGGAAGCGCGCGACGCCGCGATGACGCTGGTGCAGCAGGCCACCCGCCAGGGGCGGGACCTCCGCGGATGGGAGGTGGACCGCGCGGCCGCCACCGTACTGCGCCGGCGCGGGTACGGCGAGCACATCCTGCACCGGACCGGGCACAGCCTGGGCGAGTCGGTGCATGGCAACGGCGTCAACATGGACGACTACGAAACGCACGACGACCGCAGGCTGCTGTCCGGCACCGGCTTTACAATTGAACCGGGTCTGTACTTTGCCGATTTCGGGGTCCGGTCCGAGATCAACATGGTCATCGGCAATCGGGAGGCCGTCGTGACCGGATCGCTGCAACAGGAAATAGTCCCGCTCGTGTAGGCGGAGCGAGAAACAGACGGAGGAACGATGTCAACCCGCAAGACGACGCTGTTTTATGGCCTGCTCATTGCCGTTTCGTCGATCGCGGTCGGGATGGTGATTGCGTCGAGGCTCGATCTGACGCCCGCGTCCTCGGCCCAGTCCTTCAGCGCTCCGTCCAAGAACAGCGCCCCGATTACCGGAGCCCTCGACGCGCAAACGTTCCGCAACGTCGCCAAGGCGCAGCAGCCGATGGTGGTCAACATCCGCACCGAATCGAAGCGCCGCGCACAGGACCTGTCGGACTTCTTCGGGGGGGGCGGCGGGGATGATCTCTTCCGCCGCTTCTTCGGACAGCCCGACGATCCGGGCGGCCAGGGCCGAGGGCCGCAGCAGGGTCCGCGCCGCCGGGAAGAGACGACCGTTGCCGCCGGCACGGGCTTCATCATCAGCAAGGACGGCCTGATCCTGACCAACAATCACGTGGTCGAGGAAGCCACGAAGATCGAGGTCTCGCTCTTCGGGGAAGACGACGATCAGACCTATGCGGCCAAGCTGATCGGCCGCGATGCGTTGACCGACACCGCGCTGATCCAGCTGACCGAGAAGCCGAGTCAGACGCTGCCGGAGGCCAAGTTCGGCGATTCGTCGCAGATGGCGGCCGGCGACTGGGTCATGGCCATCGGCAACCCCTTCAGCCTGGGGTGGAC
>CAZCEL010000654.1:0-2087 GCA_964497175.1 uncultured Bifidobacteriaceae bacterium | reverse complement strand
TCCACTATCTGACCACGCGCGGCCTGGCCGCGACTCCGGAAGCGGTTCAGGCCGGCGCACGAGTCACCTTCGGCCGGCGCCGGAACGGAGCGCGCGCGTACCTGGCAGTGAGCGGCGGAGTCGACACGCCGCCGGTCTTCGGCAGCAGATCGACTCATGTGCCGAGTCGGCTGGGCGGCTTCGAGGGCCGTCCGCTCGCGGACGGCGATCGCATCCCGATCGGGTCCCGTTCGGCGCGACCACTTGCCACGTGGCACAGATGGCGCCCCGCGACACCAGCGTTCGTCGAGCGTCCGGGGCGGCTGCGTTTCATCGCCGGTCGCCACATGGGGCGGTTCGCTCCCGAGTCGCTGGCCGAGCTGACGGGGTCGCGATTCGTGGTGGCCAGCGACTCCGATCGAATGGGCTATCGACTCGACGGACCGGCGCTCGGACCGCGCGGTGGGGCAGACATCATCTCCGAGGCGACACCAATCGGCCTGCTTCAGGTGCCCTCGTCCGGCCAGCCGATTCTGCTGATGGCCGATCGCCAGACGAGCGGCGGCTATGCGCAGCTTGGAGTCGTGATTGCCGCCGATCTGGGCATTGCCGCCCAGCTGGCGCCGGGAGACGGCGTGTCGTTTGAAATGTGCACGCAGGCTCAGGCACTGACCGCGCTGATCGCCGAGGAACGCCGTCTGCTCCAGCTGGAGGCCGACCGGTCGTGACCACGTTTGGCGACCAGCTGCGGCACGCATTTGGCCCTGATCGTGTCATGCAGGATGCCCGTCTGAACGACTTCACAACGTTTCAGGTGGGTGGGCCTGCCGACTGGTTGGTTGAAACACGGAGCAGTGAAGAGATCGTTCGGGGGCTTGCGCTCGCGCGAGCGGCCGGCGTGCCGGTCACCCTCCTTGGAGGCGGATCGAACGTCCTGGTGTCCGACAGCGGTGTCCGCGGTGTCGTGATTCACCCCAGGGGCGGACAGATCGCCATGATCGATGAGCGTTGTCTGCGGGCTGACGCCGCCGTGACGATCAACGGACTCGTACGCTGGACCATCGTGCACGGGGTGGCCGGCCTGGCGTCCTGGGCCGGGACACCCGGCACCGTTGGCGGCGCAATCTGGGGGAACGCACACTTCCTCGGGCGGCATATTGGCGACTCGGTAGTGTCTTCGAAGCTGGTCGACCGCACGGGGAACGTGCAGGAAGTGCCGGCCCTGGAGATGGCGTTCGGTTACGATCACAGCCGGCCGCAGCAGACCGGCGAGGTGGTCCTGTCGGCGACGTTCCGAGTGCATCCAGGCGAGCCGGCGGCGCTGCGGACCGAGGCCCGGGAGTCGCTGGCATACCGTAAGCGAACACAGCCGCTCGACATCCCGAGCGCCGGGTGTGTGTTTCGCAACCCTGGCCAGCCGTCCAGCGGTGCCGGGAGAGACATCCCGGCGACGGCCGGCGCGCTGTTGGATCGTGCCGGGCTCAAGGGGTTTGCGATCGGCGGTGCTCGCGTGTCGCCGACGCACGGTAATTTCATCGTCAACGAGGGGACGGCTTCGGCAGCAGACATCCGTCGACTCATCGAACATTGTCGGCGCACGGTTCGGGAACGATTTGGTGTGGAGCTGAAAGAGGAAATCGTGTACTTGGGGCAGTTCGACCGACTGACCTGATGGTGCGCGAATAGTCTGTCGTCGCTCATGTCGACTCTACTCATCGAAGGAGGCCGTCCCCTGCGCGGCGGCGTCGAGGTCGAGGGCAACAAGAATGCCGCGCTGCCGTTGCTCGCGGCCTGCCTGTTGACGAGCGAACCGTGCGTCCTGACCAACGTGCCGCGGATCAGCGATGTCGAGGTGATGGCGCGCCTTCTCATGGATCTCGGCGCCGAGGTGCAGGGACTGGGCACGACGAGCCTGCGCGTGCGCTGTGCGAATGTCGTGAAGGATGAACCGGACGCCGCGCTGGTGGGCCGGCTGCGCGGGTCCGTGCTGCTTCTCGGACCGCTGCTGGCCAGGCGTGGACGGGCGTGCCTGGCCTCACCTGGCGGGGACTTTCCGGCCCGCCGGACGATAACCACGCACATCGAGGCGCTGGTGGCGATGGGCGCCG
>CAZCEL010000653.1:0-2088 GCA_964497175.1 uncultured Bifidobacteriaceae bacterium | reverse complement strand
CTCCGCGGCTTTCTCGCACAGCGGCGTCAGGCGGGAGATGCCGAAGAGGAACTTCACGCCCTGGCCGTCCCAACGATCCAGGTGCTTCGTTTGTGCGCCGGGCATGGCGCGTGTGCCGGCATCCACCGGCATCTTCGTGGAGGTCTTGACCTGCATGACGTGACTTGGGGGTGAGAGTCCCCTGGGGGCCCTGGTGACGGGAACCCCTAGCCGAACGGCAACTGCGAAGTCGCGAGACGACGTGGGAAGGAAGCCGCAGGCAAAGCTCCGGTCCGAGGAACACGAACCGCGTGAGGCGAGCCACTGCTGGGCGAGGGGGCAAACGTACCCGAAGCCCGAAGTCACCCGGAAGCGGGGGCCGTATACGCGGCGGATGGATGGAGCGAAGGTCACGCGCCTTACCCCGGGAGACCTGGCGTCCTGCCTTGCAGCTAGCCCGACCGAGAGGGCGGGACGAAGGGACGCCAGGAGTCAGCAGAGGCCGTAGTAGCCGCGCGCACGCGGCGAAGGGCCGAACACGAGGAGTCGAGTCGGATGGGAAGTTCGCGGTTCGAGGAAGGCCCTGTGTCTTCGGCTGGGAGGCCGGAGCGTCGTGACGACGCGTGGGACGGAAGCCCGCGCGCCGGCGCCGGCGAGGGTCAAGCGGACCCGGCACGACCCGGACCCGACGAGAAGACTCCGGCACTCATCGAGGAGGTGGTGCGGCGAGAGAACATGATGCGAGCGTACGCGCGGGTGCGTGCGAACGACGGGGCGGCAGGCGTGGACGGGATGACCGTCGACGACCTGATGCCGTACCTGCGCGAGCACTGGGCCCGCATCCGTCAGGAGCTGCTCGAAGGCCGCTACGCGCCGAAGCCGATCCGGAAGGTAGAGATACCCAAGCCGGACGGAGCGGGCGTGCGGACGCTGGGCATCCCGACGGTGGTGGACCGGCTCATCCAACAGGCCGTGCTCCAGGTGATGCAACCCCTCATCGACCCGACGTTTTCGGACGCGAGCTTCGGCTTTCGTCCTGGGCGGAGCACGCACGACGCCGTGAGGCGGGCGCGCGAGCACGTCAAGGCCGGCGGGACGTGGGTGGTGGACATGGACCTGGAGAAGTTCTTCGACCGCGTCAACCACGACGTGCTGATGGCACGGGTGGCGAGGCGGATCGAGGACAAGCGACTCCTCCTGCTCATCCGGCGCTTCCTGCAAGCCGGGATGATGGAAGGGGGAGTGACGTCGCCGCGGACGGAGGGCACGCCGCAAGGTGGCCCGCTGTCACCGTTGCTCAGCAACATCCTGCTCGACGAGCTGGACAAGGAGCTGGAGCAGCGGGGCCATCGGTTCGTCCGCTACGCCGACGACTGCAACGTCTACGTGCAGTCGCAGGCGTCGGGCGAGCGGGTGATGGCGTCGCTGGAGCGCTTCCTGGCGAAGCGGCTCCGCCTGAAGGTGAACCGGGCCAAGAGCGCGGTGGCACGGCCGTGGGAGCGCAAGTTCCTGGGCTACACCGTGACGCGCCACGGCAAGAAGCTGCGGGTCGCGCCGAAGTCGATCGAACGGCTCCGGGCGAAGCTCCTGCCGATCCTGCGACGCACGACGCGAGGGATGTCCCTCGCGCGCGCGCTGCGGGAACTGGCGCCGCTCATCCGGGGATGGGTGGCCTACTACCGGCTGGCCGAGATCAAGTCCGACCTCGAGACGCTCGACAAGTGGGTCCGGCGGCGACTCCGCTGCGCCATCTGGCGCCAGTGGAAGAAGCCACGGACGCGCTTGCGGGAGCTGCTGAAGTCGAAGCTCGATCCGGTCGCCGCCGCGCGCACGGCCTACAGCGGGCGAGGCCCGTGGTGGTGCGCCGGGACGTGGGCCATGAGTCAAGCCATCCCGGCCGCGATGCTGGCGTCGATGGGTCTCGTGAGCTTCCTCGCCGAGCACCGGCGACTATCTCCCGCGTGAACCGCCGGATGCCGAACGGCACGTCCGGTGGTGTGGAGAGCCGGGGCGGGCAACCGCCCCGGCTACCCGCTTGGGCTGCGCCCACCTTGGTTGCGCGGTGAGCGCTCGACGGCGAGCCGAAGGACGCGTCTAGCAGTTGTCCTC
>CAZCEL010000652.1:0-2097 GCA_964497175.1 uncultured Bifidobacteriaceae bacterium | reverse complement strand
ATGTGCCTGGCGAACGCGCCTCGCGGACGCAGCCGTTCCCGACCAAACCGGCGCCATTCGAGTACTTGGACATCACGCGGGATTCTCTCGTGGACTTCACGCCCGAGATCCGCGCCATGGCCGAGAAGGCGGTCCAGAACTACCGGCTCGGGCCGCTCTACACGCCGCCCTCGCTCGTGGTCAAAGGGGGAAACCAGGGCACGCTCGGCCTGGGCCAACGCGCCGGGTGGTCGGGCGCGGCGGTGGATCCTGACACGGGCCTGCTGTACGTGCCGTCTCGACAGTCGCCCACGGTGTTCCGGCTGAAGGAGCCGGAAGGCAACGAGAAAGGGACGCTCCGATACATTCAGGCACGCGAAGGGTTTCCCCGGCTGCCTGGAGGGATCCCCCTCTACAAGCCGCCGTACTCGCGGATGACCGCGATCGACATGAACAGGGGCGAGCACGTCTGGATGAAGCCGATGGGGGACGGCCAGTTCATTCGGAATCATCCGCTGCTCAAGAACCTCGATCTGCCGCCCCTCGGAGGGGACAGCAGCCTGAGTGGTCCGCTGCTGACGAAGACACTGCTCATCAGCGCCTTGACGAGCGGCGGATCGCAGAACGGTCCGCGTCTGGTCGCCCGCGACAAGGCGACGGGCACCGAGGTCGGATCGGTCGATCTCCCGCTCGGCGCGATTGGGGCGCCGATGACCTACATGCTCGACGGGCGGCAATACATTGCAATCACGGTGGGCGGCGATCCGGTTCCGGAGCTCGTGGCACTGGCGCTGCCGTAGCTACCGCGGTTTCGAGTTGCGCGTAGCGAAGCACACCCACCTCCGCAGGCTGGCAAAACGTCCTTCGGCGCCTTGTCGGTGGCATGCGCGGATCTCCCCCAGCTCCGCGGTGGATCGAGCCGCTTCGTCACCCCGCGCGGCGCTCATCTTCCCGAAGCTGTTCTTCCCGGGATCCGATCCCTACGTCGGCACGTTCCTCTCCTTTCCGACTCGGTTCGCTGGGTGCGCAGCCAGGCGGGCTCGACCATCGGTCGTCGTCAAGCCTTGCGATCGGTGCGCTCCTTCAGTCGTGCAGGAATTGCGAGGCATGACGGCGCGGAGCTTCGATTTCGGCCGGATTCGTCACGTCTCCCAGTGGCACGCCGCGCGCGTGCCGCGCCATGCGTGCCCGAGACGACCGGCATCTACAGCCGCGCGATCCCGATAAGGGACCTTCCGTAAACCGCGCCTGGCGCCACTGCCTTCATGGGGACTATCCTCCGATGGCCGCGGCCACGTTGCCGTCGGTGCGTTCCTTGACCAGCGCCTGCTGGAACAGATCGTTGCCGCTCTGGGCTGTCGGGGCCGCGCCGACGGCGAGCGCCAGCAGACCGACCGTGATCAGCGTGGACAGGAGTACCTTCATCACATTCTGCGTCTCTGGGGCCAAGCCCTACTTCGACGCGCCGGCCTTGGGCAGGAAGTTCTCCAGCACCCAGACTTCGGCCTTTGTTTCTGTTGTGGTTGTGTAGGCAAGCCGGCGACCATCGGGATGGAGGTGGGGCCGGGTCGGGGTGTCGACCTTCAGGTCCAGTCTTCTTGGATCGCCGCCGGAGATTGAAACCTGCCAGTACTCTCGAACCTGGCCAGACGGAGCGCTCGCCACAATGATGGAGCTGGAATCCGGCGTCCAGAACATGACTCCAGCGGCCACCGGCTGATCCACCCGGATCAGTTCACGCACGTCACCGCCGGAGACGGGGAAGAGGATGGTGGTCGAGGATCTACCAGCGGCGTCTGCGGTCAGGGTCGCGATCCACCGGCCGTCCGGCGAAACAGTCGGCACGCCAAGACGTGGACGCCGGAGAATCTCGTGCGCCGTGCCCGAAGCCAGGTCCAGCTCGATAATTGCGCGCCCCAGCCGTACCGGTATCCCGCGATCGTCCTGGTCGACGCTGGCGCGGTAGTAGAGCTTCTTGCCATCCGGCGACCAAGCCGGACCGACCTCATTGATGCCCGTGTTCGCGGCCACCCGTGAAGCGTCCCCAGTCTCGGCGTCCACCGACCCAAGGCAAGAGCCGGATGCGGTAATGCCGCACGTCCGGATCCGTGGAGGGGG
>CAZCEL010000651.1:0-2105 GCA_964497175.1 uncultured Bifidobacteriaceae bacterium | reverse complement strand
GATCCGGGAAAGACGAAGAACGGCGAAGGACGGACGTTCCCGATGACACGCGAGCTGCGCGAAATGCTTGAACAGCAGCGAGCGATCACCGAGAATCTCCAGCGGCAGCTCAAGGTCGTCTGCCCGCGTGTGTTCCACCGTTCGGGCCGACCCATCAAGAGCTTCCGGGTCGCCTTCCGTTCGGCCTGTGTGGAAGCTGGATGCCCGGGTCGCGTCCTGCACGACTTCCGAAGAACCGCCGTCCGCAATCTCGTCCGCGCTGGTATCCCGGAGCGCGTCGCGATGCAGATGACGGGACACAAGACCCGGAGCGTGTTCGAGCGATACAATATCGTGAGCGCGGGCGACCTTCGCGAGGCCGCCAAGCGTCTCGACGCCGCGACAGGGACAATTTCAGGGACAATCGAGCAAAATCGAGGATCTGGGTCGAAAGTCTGAAATCCGCAAGTCCTTGTGCGACAATAGTTAGCTCTCAGTGGTGAGGTGGCCGAGAGGCTGAAGGCGGCGGTTTGCTAAACCGTTATACGGGCCAAAACCTGTATCCAGGGTTCGAATCCCTGCCTCACCGCCAGTGCCTTCAGGGTCTATTCCCGAGACACGGCAACAGTTGTTCCGGAATTCCGTGTTGGCTATCTCTCAGAAAGGACCGTCACTGGCAGGCTCAGCGAGTCCCACGATGATTGACGAGTCTCGCGGTCAGGAGGATGCGCTGACGCCGATCGCGGATCGCCCCGCGGAGGCGGCATGCTGCCGGCGCGTGCGTACGGCACCTGTCCGTCATGAAAAGACGCGATCCCTCCTCATGGCTCTGGCCGCACTCGCAATCGCGCTGGCCACCTTCCCCGTGCACGGACAGCAGGCCGTCATCACGCCGAACGACAACCTCGTGACCGACGGCCTGCCGCCGATACCCGCGATGATCGCCGAGAAGGCCGCCCGCTACACCGAGTTTCGATCGGCGACGTTTCAGAGCTGGCATCCGCTCCGCCAGCAGATGCTCATCACGACCCGGTTCGCCGATACCAACCAGGTCCACCTCGTGCGGCAACCGATGGGCGCCCGCACGCAGCTCACCTTCTTCCCCGACCGCGTGGTCGGCGCCATGTTCGATCCGGTCGCAGGCGAGTTCTTTGTCTTTCAGAAGGACATCGCCGGCGGCGAGCGGTACCAGTACCATCGCTACGACCTGGCGAGCGGCGACGTCACCCTTCTGACCGATGGCAAGGCCCGCAACAGCGACGCCCGCTTCAATCACCAGGGCACACGACTCGCCTACAGCTCGACACGCCGCAACGGCACCGATACGGACATCTGGGTGATGGATCCGCGCAACCCGCGGACCGATCGGCTGCTCGCCCGGCTCGACGGCAGCGGCTGGTCCCCGGCCGACTGGTCGCACGACGGCAAACGCCTCGTCGTCCTGGAGTACGTCTCGGCCAATGAAAGCCGGCTCTGGCTCGTCGACGCCGACACTGGCGCGAGGCAGCCGCTCGCCGGTCGTGCGGGCGACAAGGTGCAGTACGCACGTGCACGGTTCAGCGCCGACGACAAGGGCCTCTACGTCACGCACGACCGGGACTCTGAGTTTCAGCGGCTCGTCTACATCGACCTCGCGATCGAGAAGGAGACGCCGCTGACCACGGAGCTTCCCTGGGATATCGAGGAATTCGCCGTGGCGCCCGATGGCCGCCATCTTGCCCTCGTGGCCAACGAAGCGGGCGTCAGCCGGCTCTACCTGCTCGACAGCACGAACCGCCGCCTCCAGAGGATTCCCGGGCTCCCGACCGCGGTCATTTCTGGCCTCGAGTGGCACACGAACAGCCGCGATGTGGCCTTCGTTCTCAACAACGTGCGCACGCCAACCGACGTGTACTCCTTCAACCTCGACGGCCGCGCGCTCACGCGATGGACCGAGAGCGAGGCCGGCGGCGTTGGAACCGACCAGTTTCCCGACGCGCAGTTCGTCACCTGGACGAGTTTCGACGGCACCGCCATCAGCGGGTTCCTGTATCTGCCGCACCCGAAATTCGAGGGACGCCGTCCCGTCATCGTGGACATCCACGGCGGCCCCGAGCGCCAGGCGCGCCCGGTCTTCCCGGGCCGCA
>CAZCEL010000650.1:1690-2108 GCA_964497175.1 uncultured Bifidobacteriaceae bacterium | reverse complement strand
CTCGCCCCCTCCAGGCTGATGCGGACACGGCGAAAGCGGCCGTCGCGCTCGGCATTGGTGCTGTAGTAGCCGATGATGTAATAGCTCGTCACCTCGCGTGCCGCCGACACGATGCCGAGCGACAGGTCGTTGAAGTCGAACATCGCCCGGCCGCCCGTGTCCTTGGCGAGCGCGTAAAGCGTGTCCTGCGAGCGCTGAAAACCGGTCGTCACATCTTCTGCCAGACGGCCCGAGAACATGCGGACGCCTCCAGGCGAGGGCCGCGTCGCGCCGCCGAGCGGGGCCTCGGCGACCAGACCGCGCGCGTCGATCGGGTGTATCGAGACATTGGCCCGGATCGCCGCGTTGGTCGTGGCGCGCAGCTGGGCCTGGTTGTCGGTGCCGTTGAGCCGCAGACCGCTCGCGAAATAGATGAGCG
>CAZCEL010000650.1:0-1680 GCA_964497175.1 uncultured Bifidobacteriaceae bacterium | reverse complement strand
GCTCCGGCAGCCCCCGCAGCATCGCCATCGCCGTCTGCAGCGCCGACAGCTGGCGATCGGTGTTCAGGATATTGAACTCCGCGTCGTTCTGCCCGAACGCGGTGCCGATGTCCGAGGGGGGATCGGCAACGCCGTCGCCGTCCTGGTCGTCACCGAAGATGAGGATCTGAATGACCTCGCGCAGCCGGTCGCGGTCGTCCGTGAAGTCCTGCTTCACGCGCACGCCGCCGCCAGCGAACGTCATCACGGCGACGAGATCGATCGAAGTCATCTCCGTGTCGACGAATTTCCGCGCGGCCGCGAAGGCGCGCATCAGATCGGGCGGCGGCATGGCCGTGAGGTCGAAGTACAGGACGAGCAGTCGGCGGTCCCGGTACCGGATGTCGCCGGGCGGGGGCGTGGCAATCTCGGCCCGCGTGGCCGAAGGAACGACAGGGCGGTCGAACGCCGGGTTCCGGGCGCCGGACGCCGCCGCAGACGAGGCCCCGGGAGCCTCCTCGATGCGTTGAAACTCGACAAAGCTGATCGTCTGCGGCCGGCCGTCCTCGGTGACAATGAAGTCACGCGCGCTCAGGCCCTCGATCGGGCTGCCGGCGTTGTCCTTGACGCTCACCGTCTGCACGACCAGCCGCGTGCTGGTTCGAAACGGCCGCTGCGGCTGGGCGGCGAGAGCGGACGTCAACATGGCGAAGAGGAGGCACGCCAGGGGCGCGCGGCGAATCCGCCCCAAGCCTTTCGGAAATTCGATGTCCGACCGGCTCAGGGCCATTTGCTGCGAACACCCGACTCCGCGGGCCGGCAAACCGTCCTTCGGCGGCTTGTCGGCGGCATGCGCGGGGCCCGAGCTCCGCGGCTGGATCGTGCCCGCTTCCTCACCCCGCGCGGATTCTGGCGCCTCCAGGACGGTTTGCCGACTGTCGGGGGCGCGGCCCGCTCCACGGGTGTTCTTCGCAAACGGCCCGGAGCCGTTACTTCGGGATGAATTTCCGATAGGCGTTGAGCCCAACCTAGAACCTCACTCGCAGACTGGTCTGCACCTTGCGCATCGGGTTTGCCCGGTTCGGCAGCCCGAACTGAGGGCTCGAGACGATGGTGTTGACGCTGGCGTAGGTGACGCGATTGAGGACGTTGCTGGCGTCGAGGCGCCAGTCCAGATTGATCCGATCGCCCCAGCGGAACGTCCGCGTGACCGCCGCGCTCAGCGCGAACTGCGCGGGACCCGTGATCGAGTTGCGCCCGGCCGTTCCCCATCGGCCATCGGCGGGAATGGTGAACGCCGCGGGATTCAGGTAGAACCCGGGGGGCACGGCGTCCAGGGATGCGCCGGTATAGTCCGCGCGAATCGTCCCTGTCACGCCCGTTCCACGAACCGGCGTCAGATAAATCGGTGTCAGCGGCAGGCCGCTCCCGGCCGTCAGCTGGCTGACGACCGTCCAGTCCTTGAAAAGCGTGCCGCGGAGGCCGTCGAGCAGCGTGCCGCCGCCGCCCGCGATACCGGCACCGGTCGTGTACTGAACCTGCGCGGTGACGAGGTGTCGTTGATCGAAGCTCGACGGCCCATATTCGGCGTCGAGGTCGCGCCAGTCCTGCGCGATCAGCAGACCGCTCGTTCCGGCCCCGCTGAACGCTGCAGCATCGTCGACGGCCTTCGACAGCGTGTACTGCACGGAGGCCGCGAGA